>NZ_JBHVQS010000010.1:0-31273 GCF_042886435.1 Streptomyces sp. NPDC058000 | reverse complement strand
CTCCGTGTGGGGTGTGTGCCCCCCCCCCCCGCCCCCCCCCCCGCCCCGGGGGGGGGGTGGGGGGGGGGGGGCCCGCGGGGGGGGGGGGGCCCCCCCCACGGGGGTGCGCGGCGCTGCGGGTCAGCGGGTCGGCAGCACCTGGGTGTGGTCCTTCTGGACCGCCTGGAGGCTCTGCGGGTCCAGGCCCAGCAGGGACAGGATCGTCGGCGCGATCTGGGCGGTCTTGACCGGAGCGGACTTGGTCACGCCCTGCGAGGTGCCGGCGCCGGAGACGACGAGCGGGACGTTCAGGTCGTCGGCGTGGGCGCCGCCGTGCTCCGCGATCTTGCCCTTGCCGCCGGTGTAGACCACGCCGTACTTGGCGATACCGAACAGGTCCGGCACGCGCGCGTCACCGGGCTTGACGCCGAAGTAGTCGGCAGCATCCTTGCCGGCGTAGACCTTGCTCAGGCCACCGTTGGTGAACGCCTTCGGCTTGCCGTTGATGTCGTTGCCCTGGCCACTCTGGGCCAGCAGGTACTTCTTCGCGAACGAAGTGGCCTCGGCGGAGCGGTCGTTCAGCCACAGCAGCATGCCGTCGTCGTCGACGGAGTGCGCGACGAGGTCACCGGCGCCCGGGTGCGCCTTCTTCCACGCGGCGTTGAGGCCGTCGAGGAGCGGGCCGTCGTCGATGCGGGTCAGGGCGTTGGGGTCGGTCGGCGACTGCCCGTGCTTTGCGGACAGGACGATGTCCGTGCTGGAGGCCAGGCCCTTGGCCTGGATCTCCTTGACCATCGCACCGACCTCGGTGTCGACGAAGTCGAGGTTCTTCTGCAGCAGCGGCCCGGGGACGCCCTTGGAGGCGTAGCCGCCCTTGAGGCCGTCGGAGGTGGGCAGCTTCTGCGCGGTGGAGACCGACTGGAAGTTCATGCCGAAGATCGCCGGGGTGCCGACCTTCTTGCTGCCGCTGTGGTCGTAGCCGTCGATCTCGTTGAGGACGGCCTTGACCTTGTAGCCGTCGAACTGCTCGGTGGCCTTGTTGTCGGTCGTCCAGTCACCGCCGGCGGGGTAGCCGGGGGCGTTGCTGTTGATCTCCGGGGAGAACTGGTCCTGGATGCCCGTGCCGGAGGGGCCGTTGAGGATGTCGTACGCGATGTGCTTGTCCGACCAGGCGGTCCCCAGACCGGCCTTACGGGCCACCTCGAAGACGGTGTTCACCTGCAGGTACGAGTGGGGGTAGACCGGCTTGCAGGTGTTCGGGTCGACCGGCAGCTTGCTCGGGTCGAGCAGGCTCTGCGGGGTGCCGGTCATCTGCAGGATGCTGCCGGGCAGGTTCTTCAGGCCCTGGCCGGCGTCGAGGGATGCCTTGTTCTTGTCCAGGCCCTCGGTGAGGTCCACCTCGGCACCAGGCTTGGCGCTCTTGCAGTTGGTGGTGCCGGCCGGGAGCAGGGCGTGGTTGTACACGTCGTCGTAGTAGACGCCGGTGGTGCCCGGGCCGCCGCCGGTGACCTGGGCGGTCATGCCGGGGAAGGAGTCCGAGGGCGTGGTGGTGTGCGCGTTGGTGTATTGCACGCCGCCGTGCACCTGCCGGGCCAGCGCGGACTGCGGGTGCTGGGCGATGTACCAGGCCAGATCCGACTGGTGCAGACCGTCGACGGACAACAGGAGGACGTGCTTGGCGGCTGCGGCCTTCTGCGGCGCGGCGGTGGCGCCGGTGAGCTCCGACGCCGCTGCGAGCGAGCCCCCGGCGAGGGTCGCGGCGACACCGAGGACGGCGGCCAGTCGTATGGAACGGCGGGTCACAAGTTACTCCAGTTGTTGCTGATGGCGCGGGCAGCGGTGCCCGTCATGAATAGCCGCCGGTTGTGTACTGATCGCGGCCAGAAATTGAACGCCCAACAAACCCGCCGTGTAGCCGTCCGCGCATGACCGCCAGCCGGGGGAACGGAAGTGAACAGAAGACGACCACGCCATTTGTCGCCGGGAGCCTTCGGGTCCGGACGGCCAGCCTTGGCCGACTGTTCGCCACAAGCATGGGATGTCGGCGCGACTACATAGCCCACGCCGCGACAGCCGTACGGTAGATGCGTACCGGAGAGGCGCGGGGGCCGGGAGGACGACGGCGATGCGCACGACCTACCGCCAGGAGCTGGCCACGATCAGCGACCGGCTGGTCGAGATGACCCGGATGGTCGGCACGGCGATGACATGGGCGACAACGGCGCTGGTCGACGCTGACCTGTCCACGGCCGAGAGCGTCATCGAGGCGGACCGTAACATCGACGACTTTCAGCACGATCTGGAGCAACGCGCCGTCGACCTGCTCGCCCTCCAGCAACCAGTAGCGACAGACCTGCGCATCGTGGTCACCAGCTTGCAGATGAGCGCCGACCTGGAGCGCGCCGGGGACCTCGCCCGGCACGTGGCCGAGGTGGCCCGGCGACGTTGCCCGGAGCCAGCGGTACCGGCCGATCTGCGCGCCACGGTGCTTCAGATGGGGCAGGTCGCACAATACGTGATGGCCAAAGCAGGCACGGCGCTTGAGACCAAGGACGTGCACATGGCGCTAGAGCTGGAATCTGACGACGCGATGGACGAGCTACTCCGTCAGCTCTTCACGCATCTGCTCGACGAGCGCTGGCACCATCGGGTGGAGACATCAGTTGATGTCACCTTGTGCGGCCGGTACTACGAGCGGTTCGCCGACCACGCCGTAGCGGTGGCCAAACGCTTGGTGTACCTCGTCACCGGCGAGTACGCAGACACTCCCGTTTGAAAGCGCGCTACAGCTTGAGAGCGTGTTCTGCGAGAGTTCGGCGATTCTCGTCGTGTCAACACGATCCTCTACCAGGCCCGCACCGGCTGCCAGTGGCGCTACCTGCCGCACGACCTGCCGCCGAAGAGCGCGGTGTACTACTACTTCGCCCTGTGGCGCGACGACGGCACCGCCGAGACCATCCACGACCTGCTGCGCTGGCAGGCCCGCGAAATGCGCAAGCGGCACGAGGACCCCACCGGCGTCGTCCTGGACTCCCAGACCGTGCGGGCCTCGGCGAACGCACCGAAGGACACGACCGGGCTGGATCCGGGCAAGAAGAGCCCGGGCCGCAAGCGGGGCATCGCCACCGACGTCCTCGGCCTGATCATCGCGGTGGTCGTGACCGCCGCGAGCGTGCACGACAACGCGATCGGGATCGCTCTGCTGGACAAGGTCGCCGCCGCGGCGGCCACGGTGACGAAGGGCTGGGTGGATGCCGGGTTCAAGCAGGCCGTGGTCGAACACGGAGCCGACCTCGGCAACGACGTGGAGATCGTCCAACGTGAGCCAGGGGCAAGAGGGTTCACCCCGGAACCGAAGCGGTGGGTGGTGGAGCAGACGTTCGGCACCCTCATGCTCCACCGCAGACTCGTGCGGGACTACGAGACACTGCCGGCCAGCTCGGTGGCGATGATCCACTGGTCCATGACCGACGTCATGCTCCGCCGCCTCACCCGCACCGCCACCCCGACCTGGCGCGATGCACCCCAGGCGAGCGGGAGCGGGCGGTGAGACAGCTCCTGGACAAGATCGAGACCCGGCAGCAACTGGTGCGCGAGACCATCGAACGACTGCGCGCGCAGATCACCGAGCTCACCGAGCAACTCGCCACTGCCGAGCACACCTTGGAGCGGCTGGAGATCACCCGCGAGACCGTCCTGGAACTGGCCACCGAGGACGGCACCCCTGCCCCTGAGTCGCTGCCGCCCGGCTACCGCGACATCCTGACTCTCTTCGAGCAGAACGGGGACGGGCTCCGCGCCAAGGACGTCTGCCACACGCTCGGCCTCGGCATCGAGCCGCGGCACACCGAGGGCATGAGGGCCAAGCTGAAACGCCTGGTCAACCGCGACCTCCTCACCGAGCCCGAACCCCGGCCTGTTCACCCTGACCCAGTCGGCACCGGCCGCCCCAGAGACCAACTCAATCTGAAATCAGACGAACACCCACAGAACACCCTCTGAGACCAGGCCCGCGGGGCTGTGGGGCACCAACGGAGGTGCCCCACGGTGCCGTTTCCGGAGTCTGTAGGTGTCGCAGCGCCGCCGTGCGCGCGTGTGCGCGCAGGGCCTGCCCAGCATCGTTGCCGCGGTGTCGGGCCGCTGGTTCGCCGGGTGCCGGCCCAGCAAGTGCCGCCAGCGCAGTGGCGTACCGGCGAGGGGGCGGGTGGTCAGGCCGGGGGTCGGCGGGAAGGTGGCCTGGCACAAGCCCACCGCGCGGCCCACCTGCGCCAGGTGTGCGCAGGAGGCGGTGTCCGTCTCGTACATGCGGCGGGGGATGCCGACTCACCAAGTGGGCCAACGTCAGGAAGGGGACAGCACCCAGACAGCACACAAGCCCTGCGAGCCAACGGATTCACCGATCGTTCAGCCCGGCATACACACCTGTCCGGCCCCGACTCCGCGGTCACCCCACCTACACCAAGATCATTGAATGTCTGGCTGCCATGCCTGCCGGAACGAATCTGGCTACGACTGCAGGGCGGGGGTGTTCCTGATGAGGCTGTCGAATCCCAGCGGGGGGTGTCCGAGCAGCTCGGCGATGTCGTTCGTGGCGCGGTCGTACCGGTTCTCGCTGTGCAGCCGCGCCATCGTGGCGATGTGCTCGAAGACATGGGGCGGCAGGTCCTGACTCTTGAGGTCGTGTTCCAGCCACTCCTCGTACGGCACGTCGACGTAGCTCACGTCATGGCCCAGGGCGGTGGAGAACTCGGCAGCGATGGTGGCCATGTCACGGGAGCGCGCCCCGGTGAGCTCGTAGACCCGGCCGGACGACGGAACCGGGGCGAGCAGGAGGCATGCGATGGCCTCCGCCACATCTGCTGCGGCGACCGGGGAGGTCCGAGCGGAACCAAACGGGAGGCGGATCGTTCGATCCCGCAGGATCGAGGCGACGGCGACCCGGGCGAAGAGCGGGTTCTCCATGAAGACTGTGGGTCGGACGTGGACGACCGGCACCCCCGACCAGTCGAGGACGCGCTCGGCCAACCAGTGCAGCCGCTGCTGGTGGGACTCGGTATCGCTGGTGAGGTCCATCTGCGAGACCGTCATCTGCGAGATGCTGACCAGCAGCTCAAGGCTGCCACCCTCCCGGGCGGCCGCAGCGATCGTCGTTGCGGCCTCCAGATACGCGGGCGACACGCTCATCCCGAAATAGGCCCGGCGGCAGTCCGTCAGCGCCTCCACCACGTCGGCGCCACGGGTGAGGTCGCCGACCACCACCTCCACGCCGGCCATGGCCCGCAGGGCCGAGGCCCGTCCGTCGTCGTGGTGCACGAGAGCCCGGACCGGCACGCCTTTCGCATGCAACCGGTCGAGGATCGCTCGCCCGACTCCGCCGACGCCGCCACCAACGCCGGTGACAAGAACGGGTTGGACGTGCACGGAAATCGCCTCCTGCTTTCCGGACCGGGGTGCCCGGTCAGCTCGGGACGGTCCCACCCTAAAAGGCTGTCCAGTGGATCGCCCACGCAGCCACCGCCGGATTGCGGCGAAGGCGACCGCGCCGTGGGAGACGTACTCCCCCTTCCAGGCAGGGTTGCCCTGACGCGGAAACCCTTGAGCGCCACGCTGGAGTCGATCCCGCCCACAGCGCCACGCCTGCCTGGACGTGCGGCAGGCCCCTCTCCCACATGCCGTCCGCCGACCACCGGCGCTACCGCTCGTACGCCGTCTTCCACTTCCCGACCTGCCTTGGAAGGTACGTCACGGAATACCGTCCGTAGCCGGACTCACGTGAGGATTCGTTCGCCCCACTGGGTGACCGAGGCCGTGGCCAGGGGCATCCGAGATGCGGTCGCGTGCCCTATGGCGCCCGCGTCATACGGCACGCAGGCTGGGGGCATGGACACCATTGCGCTCGGCGGCGTGGAGATCACCCGTGTCGTGGAGCTGCCCGCCAAAGGACGCGCCCGCGACTACGTCTTCCCCGACGTGCCCGTCGAGCACTGGCAGGCGCACGAGAAGTGGCTCACCCCCACCTTCCTGGATCCGGCCGCCGACGAGATCCACATGATGATCCAGACCTGGCTGATCCGCAGCGAAGGCCGGACGATCCTGATCGACACCGGCGTCGGCAACGACCGGGAACGCCCGGCCATGCCGTCCTTCCACCATCTGCACACCGACTACCTCGGAGAGCTGGCCGCAGCAGGCATCCGCCCGTCCGACGTGGACACGGTGATCTGCACCCATGTCCACAGCGACCACGTCGGCTGGAACACCTGCCTGACCGACGACGGAGCGTGGCAACCGACCTTCCCCAACGCCCAGTACGTCATCCCGCGCGCCGACTTCGACTACTGGAACCCGATCAACGGACACCGGACCCGCTCCGGCCGTCAGATGGCCAACGTCTTCGAGGACAGCGTCGCCCCCGTGCACCAGGCCGGGCAGGCCACGCTGTGGGAGGAGGGCGACCACTACGACATCGACGGCCAGCTCCGCATCGAGCCCGCCCCCGGCCATACGCCCGGCTCCTCCGTCGTATGGCTGCGGTCGGGCACGGAACGCGCGGTGTTCGCCGGGGACTTGCTGCACAGCCCCTTGCAGATCGCGGAACCGGACGACTGCCCCAGCTTCGACGAGGACGAACCCCGCGCACGCAACAGTCGACGCCGGGTACTGGCGGAGGCCGCAGACCGGGGCGCCCTGCTGTTCCCCGCACACTTCCCCGGGCCGGGCGCGGCCGAAGTACGTCGCGCCGGCGACCGTTTCGCAGTGAAGGAGTGGGCGGCATGGCACTGAGCCCGCTACGACGCTGAGCGCGCTACGACGCATGCTCGGGTGGCTTGGCCCTGCCCGCCACCCCGCCGGACCGGAGCAGCCAGCCCACCACCTGGCTGAATGGGGGTGGCCTGGCGGTATCCGTCAGTGCCGTCGAAGGCGTCGTCGGATGCGCCTGCCAGAGCTGACCGAGGCGGCGGCCCGCATCGGGCGGGCCCTCGGCTGCTGAACGGGCGGCGGCACGTGCCTTGTGCTCACATGGCCCGCCACCGGGCGAACGCCTCCCGGATGTCGTCCGGCGCGTGCGTGAGCGCGTCGGTGTCGGGATCGGCCGGGGTGGCGTGCGGGAGGTGGACGAGCAGGTCGAAGGCGTCCAGGGGGTTGTGGTCGGCGTAGAAGGTGCCGTAGCGGTGCTGGGTGACGGCCCGTAGGGCTGCGGCGTCGGCGGGTGGGAGGCGCCGCAGGTCGGTCGCGAAGGGGCCGTGGTGGCGTGCCGCCATCAGCGCATCGAGGCTGCCGGGCTGCGGCGTCTCCTCCAGGTCCGTGAAGAGCGTGCCGGTGTAGAAGCTGGGGCTGGTGTTGAGGGTCCGGCCGGTCGCCGAGGTGGTGCCGATGGCCAGGTAGCCGTCGCCCAGCCGGTCGGCGAGGTGCATGCCCAGCGTCGTCGGGGGCACGACGGGCAGATTGTCGGGGCAGCGTTGGACATGGCCGTTGTGGGCGGCGAGGACGATCCGGTCCTCCCGGCGCAGGATCCACTCGACGGTGTCCGCGAGCGTGGCCTCACGGTTGTGGAGGGCTCCGTCGTGGTGGCCGCGGGCCAGTTCGCGCAGCATCGCGTCGAGGGCGATCGTGGTGCGCAGCGAGCGGAGCGCGCGGTCGTGGGCCTCGGCCGTCGTCCGTCGCACGTGGTCCAGGCGCCGCGAGGTGAGCCGGGCCGAGAGGTCGGCGAGGCCCGCCGTGAGGGCGTCCTTGGCTTCCGGGGCGAGGGCCTTGTAGGCAGCCATGGCCGCGGGCGCGGAGAACGCGGAGGCCGCCGCGAAGCCGGCCGCGGTCTGGCGCAGGCCCGGATCGGGGGAGAACTCCGGGTCGGCTTCAGCGAGGTGGGCGAACACCGCATCCAGGCCGGGGAGCAGGGAGACCATCGAGCCGGGCAGGTCGATGCCGTAGAAGCCGACCGGACGGGCGGCCGTTCGGTTGTGCTGCCGCAGCCACTCCAGATGGGCGCGCTGCGGCGTCCACAACCCCATCAGCGAGGTCAGTCCGTCCGCCATGGCCCGGTCGGGCCGGCCGTCACCTCCACGGACCCAGGCGTCGGCCTGCCACCCCTCGACGAATCCCGACTCCAACGCGTAGGCGCCGAATCCGTGCCGCTCCACCAGATAGCGGCACAGGCGGTGGCGGAGCAGGAACGACTCGTGGTGGTAGTGCGCGCTCTCGCCGATCGCCACCACTCGGGCGTCTCCGATCGCCCGATCGAGCCAGGCGAGGTCGTCCAGCGGCGCGGTCGGATCCAGTTGCAGCGGAACCACCGCCTCGTCACTCAGTCGAAACGGCGTCGCCGTTGGTTCTGCGGTCATGCCCCGATCCCCCTAACTGGCCCTGGCCAGCTTGCAGTTCCAGCAGGGGGAACGTTAGTGGACGTGAGCAACCGTCCGGCATCGCGACGACGGACGGACCGACTGACTGACAGTTCGCTGGTCGCTGGTCGCTGGTCGCTGGTCGCTGGTCGCCGGGCGTCCGCCGTATGCCGCCTGCCGTCCGTCGCCGAGTCGGCCGGTCAGCGATGCGGGACCGCGCGACGTCCGGGGCCAGCCTCGGAGTTGGCCGCGTTTAAGGTGGATTGCCACCCAACTGGGAGGCCCACTGGCAACGGACTTCGAGGTGAGGAACTTGACGCATACGAAGCGGACGGAAGACGCCGGGCAGGCGGACGGGGGAGCGGTGGGAAAGGGCGGGCGACGTATCCCACTCCTCCTGGCGATCGCGGGCTTCGCCTACGCGCTCGACCTGTGCAGCAAGTTGTTCGTGGTCGAGAAGTTGGAGTATCACGCGCCCGTTCCGGTGCTCGGCACCTGGTTGGAACTCCGCGTGATGCGCAACTCCGGCGCCGCCTTCGGCATGGGTGGGGCGATGACCTTCGTGTTCACGCTCATCGCGGTGGCCGTCGCCGTGGCGATCGTGCGCCTGGCGCGTAAGCTCCACAGCCTCCCGTGGGCCATCGCGCTGGGCCTGCTGCTCGGTGGTGCCCTCGGCAACCTGACGGACCGGCTCTTCCGTGCCCCCGGCGGCCTGCGGGGCGCCGTCGTCGACTTTCTCGCGGTCCGCGGCTTCAGCGTGATGAACTTCGCCGACTGCGCGATCGTCTGCGGGGGCGTCCTGATCGTGTACTGCTCGTTCCGTGGCTGGGAGTTGGGCAACGCCGGGGCAAAGTCGGGTGAGGTGCCTGCCGAAGCCGCGCAATCATGAGGCCGGACGGCGCAGTACGGCACAGCACAGCACCGCGGGCCGGTGCGGCCCGGTGGCCCCGCCACGGAGACCTGAAGACCGGTGGTCGCACGGTGTGACTGGTGGGTAATATCGCGGCGAACGGCACTGGTTGGGGCGGGGCGAGGTACCCCCGGCCCGACGGGACCGTCCGACCAGCCCCGAGCCGTCAGCGATCACAACGGTGGTGTTCCATGGCAGATCATGACCTGACCGGGTTCGACCGGGAAACCTTCACCCACGGCGGCGTCACGCACCGCATCCTCCGGCGTGGCACGGGCCCCGCGGTGATCGTGATCGCGGAGATTCCCGGCATCACGCCGAAGGTCCTGGCATTCGCGGAACGGGTAGCCGCCATCGGCTGCACCGCCGTGCTCCCGGTGCTCTTCGGCACCCCCGGTCGCGATATGGACCCGGCCAACGTCGGGTGGTCGAAGTCCGCACGGTACGTCGCCGCGTCGATGCGGAAAGTCTGTGTGAGCCGGGAGTTCACGGTGCTGGCCACCGGCCAGTCCTCGCCCGTGGTGACCTGGCTGCGGGCCCTGGCGGCGCACGAGCACGAGCGCTGCGGAGGGCCCGGTGTGGGAGCCGTCGGCATGTGTCTGACCGGCGGCTTCGCCCTGGCCATGGCGGTCGACGACCGGCTGCTGGCCCCCGTACTGTCCCAGCCGTCGCTGCCGTTTCCCCTCACCAGGAGCCGGGCCGCCGGCATCGACATCTCAGCCGAGGACCTCGCCACCGTGCGGGGCCGCTGCGAGCGTGAGGGCCTCCAGGTGATGGGGCTGCGGTTCCGTAGCGACCGACTGGTGCCGGACGACCGGTTCGCGTTCCTGCGCCGCGAACTGGGCGATGCCTTCGTCGCCGTCGAACTACCGGACTCGGCGGCGAACCCACAGGCCGCGACGGCGCCGCACTCCGTACTCACCGAGCACCTCATCGACGAACCAGGCCAGCCGACCCGCGCGGCGCTGGACGCCGTACTGGACCTCTTCCGCACCCGTCTGCTCACACCGCACGGCGCAACGGACCCGGAAGCGACGGCCGCGCAGAGCGCGGAGTAATCCGGGGGCCACACCGCGGCGTCAGCACACCACAAGCTGCGAGCCGGACAACCTGCCGCCAGGCACCACGAGAATCGCCCCGAGCCGGCGCCGCGGCCTCCGCGACGAACTCCACCCCGGGCCTCCGTCCCCACGACCGGCCCGTACCGTCACGGCCGGTGGTTAGGGTGCCTGCATGACTGACGATCAGATACGGGCCCAGCAGACCCGGGCCGCCTGGGGCCGGATCGAGGCATGGTTGGAGGAACACGCCCCGCGGAGCCACCGGCGGCTGCCGGCGCCCGCCACCGAGGAGGCGATCCAGGCCGTCGAGCGGGAGCTCGATGTGGTGCTCCCTGCCGATCTCCGGGCGTTCTACACGCTCCACAACGGCACCGGCCCCGATGCGGACTTCGCGTGGCCGACCTGGGACGGTCCCCTGCCGATCCCGCAGGACCAGTGGGATCCGGAGCGGGATCCCAGCGGATACCTGCTGCCGGACGGCGGGATCGGTCCGGTGGGATGTCTGCCGTACTGGGCCGGCGGGCCGGGCGGGTACGCGGGCGAGGGCGATCCCGAGCAGCGGTACGTGGCGTTCGTCGCCTCCGACCCGGACGGGTTCTACGGGCTGTTCGCGGACTGCACTCCCGGGGAGGGGTACGGCACGCTCGGCTGGTATGCGGAGGCCGAGGCTCCCAGTCCCGGTGCCTGGCCGTCGTTCGCCGCCTATCTGACCGAGGTCGCGGACGCGCTGTACGAACGGCGGTGCGCCGGCTCGGACCGGGTGGTGCCCGGCGTGGTGGAGGAGTGTCTGCAGTGGGACGATCCGCAGTCGCCGGTGGTGGAGGGCTGGCGGCCGTTCGACGGATGACGCGGACGCAGACAGCCCGGGCCCGTCCCATCCCATCTCATCCGGTCCTGTCCTCCGGCCGCCGTCCCCCACCCACCCCTCAGCGTCGGGTGTCCTTGCGCGGCCGTTCCAGGGTGAAGGCGTCCACCGGAGTCAGGTCGCCGTAGGGGCCGTCGAAGGTGTAGTACGTGACGTTTATGCGGGTCCGGCCGGTGCGGGGGTCGCCCGGATCGACGTCGAAGGCGGCGAAGCCGTGGGTGTGGACGCGGTCCTGGAAGGCGCGCCACGGGGCGTCCTCGGTGACGAAGACGGCCTTGCGGTGGCGGCCCTCGGTCTCCTTGCTCAGATCGACCACGACGCGCCCTTTGGGCTCGTCGAACAGGTTGTCCTGGTTGGCGGCGAAGTTGCCGCCACCACCGATGATCATGTGGACGGTGCCCTTGCTGGTGTCGGCGACATCGGTACGGGTCGAGACCGGGATCGGGGTGCGGGCCTCGTTCGGCAGCGCACCGCGGACCGGCAGCGACCGCTCGTAGTAGTGCTCGTGCCCGCAGAGCACCAGGTCGACCCCGTACGCGTCGAAGAGCGGGCCCCAGGTCGTGCGGATGCCGAGGTCGCTGCCGCTGCCGCTGCGGCTACTGGAGATCATCGGGTGGTGCATGAAGACGACGATCCAGTCGATCCCGTCATGCGCCCGCGCCGCCTTCAACTCCCGTTCCAGCCAGCGGCGTTGTGCGCCACCGGAAAAGCCGTGCACATAGGTGTCGCCGGTGTCCTGGATCGCCACGTCGTCGTTGGCCAGGCTGATGAAGCGGACCGCGCCGACGGTGAAGGCGTACCACAGCCCCCGGGTCTCGGGATCGGCGGCAGCCGTCGAGTCGGGCAGCGTGTAGTACGTCTGGTAACCGCTCATCCCCAACGGGCCGTTGCCCTTCTCGTTCTCGCCGTTGCCCAGGCAGGGCATCCACGGGCGCAGACGCGTCGAACGGCTGTTGCTGATGAACCAGTCAGCCCAGGTCGATACGCGGTTCTGCCCGAAGACGCCGGCCGCGGAGGCGTAGCACAGGTCGCCGTTGACCAGGTTGAACAGCGGCTCGACCCGTTCCACCGCGGCCACGATGTCGGCGGAGGCTGGTGTGCCGGCCTGGCTGCTGGTGTAGAGCGGATAGCGTCCGGAGGGTGAAGGGTCGCCGCCCGTCGGCCACTTGACGATGCGTCGGAGGTTGGGTGCGCCCTGATCGCCGAAGCTGGTGAAGGTGAACGGGGTCCGCCCGCGCGGCGCCGTGCTGAACGCACCGCTCTCCGGCGCCGCACCGTCGTGCCCGGCCGCGTACAGGTACGTGGTGTCGGGCCGCAGTCCGGTGAGGCGGACGTGGTGCACGTACACCTCCTCACCGGAGAGGCCGTCGCGGTAGGTGCGGGTCTCGGCCTCGACGAGCTGCCCGGTACCCCCGTCCGGGGAGCCGAGCCGCACCTGCGGACGGCGCACGGACCGCGGGCTGATCCAGGAGACGGTCATCTCGGTGGCGGGGTCGGCGCCGAACTGGAGGTGCAGCCCGGTCACACCGGGCACGCCCAGGCGGCTCGGCGTGCGCTGGAGCAAGGGGTGCGGCACGGTGGGCCGGGGGTGGCCGGCGGCTTCGGCGTTCCCGGCGGTGCCGAGTGCGGTGGCGGCCGCTGCCGCCGTCGAACCGGTCAAGAGGGATCTGCGCGCGATCGACATATAACGCCCTTTGGGGAGAGGGGTGTTGGTGAGGTGTGCTGAGGAGCGTTGGCGAATGGAGGGGAGTGAGGGGCTCATGCCTTGGTGGTGTGTGAGGCGGGCATGGGCTTTTCCCGCGCGGTTCGACGGCGGTGGCGGGTGGCGTCGGCGCGGGCACGTGAGCGGGGAGGTTCGGAGGTGACTGGCTGTTGGGGGTCAGGTCGCGTCGGACCAGACCTTGTCGACCAGGGTCGCGATCTGCTCGGGACTGTTGCGGAGGTCCCCGTTGATGTTCCGGACCGTGACGGTCAGGCCCTCCTGGGTGCGCTGGCAGTAGTCGACGTTCACCGAGTCCGGCCGGGGCGTCTGGCCCGTCGGCGTCAGCTGGTTCACGATCACACAGGAGACCTCGCCCACCGTGCGGACCTCGTGCATGGGTCTGACCACGCCGAGGGCCGCCGGGTCCTCGTAGGGGGTGAACGGTGCGGGGGTCCGGCCGCGGATCGCGGTGACCATGAAGGTGGTGGTCAGGTCGGTCTGCGCGTAGGTCCGTACGGCGGCCGCGGTTCCGCCGTACGCGTCGGACAGCAACTTCGTGCTCTCCTCATCGGACTTGGCGGTCCGCTGCGATGCCTGGCCCGCACCGCGGCCGCCCGAGCGCTGCGCCGCCTCCTGGAATCCGACGAACTTCCCCAACGTGGTGGGGAGGGGCAGTTCGGCGGTGGAGGTCCGGCCCGGACCGCCGCCCGTCGGCGCGCTCGTGCTGTCCGCGAGGCTGAGCCAGGCGACACCCACCGCTGCCGCGCCGACCAGCAGGCCGGCCAGGCCGACGGCCCAAGGCCGCGTCCACAGGGCGCGCGGAGCGACGGGCGGAGTCGGGCGCGCGGGGGAGTGGGGCTGATCGGTGTCGGCGGAGCGACCGGGGGCGCCGAAGTCCTCTGTTGTCATGAGCATCATGGTGCCCGTGGTGCGGGACCGGTACGGCATATTTACCGGAAATGCTCGGACACCTTCCGACCGGTTCGGGGCGGGGCGCGTGACGATCCGACGGCGATGGGCGCCGGCGTCGGTCCTCGGTGGAGCGCCCTCGTGGGCCGGTCGTGGAGTCTGTGGAGTCTCGCGTCAACCTGACGGTCGCGGTGGTGGCGGTCCTGCTCGTCCTCACCGCGGTGGTGGGAACGCCCTACTTGCCGTGAGCCCGGTCCCGACGCCGCGATGCGGGCAGCGGATGCACCTCGTCGGTCACCGTCAAGGGGCGGTGGCGCAGGTCCAGATAGGCACGGACGGAAACGCCGGGCCGGCCCGGTGTGTGCCAGGGTGCGGAGGGGCCGCTGGAACGCCACAGGCGCCCCAGCTCGGCCGCGGCAAGGGTGGCGGTGGCTTCGTCGGCGGCGGTGACGTCGATGACGACCATGCCGGGCTCGCTGACATGTTCCTCGTGGATATGCACAGTTCTGTATGACCTATTTCGCCCCGTGGCGTAAGGAGAAGCCGGCAGGGTTCATCCGAACGTGGTCGGCGTGGGTGGTGAGTTGACAGTGAGGCGGGTGCTGGTAGGTGGCGGGCGGTGGGGTGGAGGGTGGGCGTGGTGCGTCAGCGGTTGGAGAAGGCGGTGTGGTGGCGGCGCGGGTCAGCCGGCCGCCGCGCCCGCGGCGGTGGTCGGGTCGGCTCGGGCGGCGTGCAGCCGGGCGTAGAGGCCCGGTGCGCGGAGGAGTTCGTCGTGGGTGCCCTGCTCGACGATGCGGCCGGCGTCCATCACGACGATCAGGTCCGCGTCGCGGATCGTGGACAGACGGTGTGCGATCACGAAGCTGGTCCGGCCGGCCCGCAGGGAACTCATGGCGCGCTGGATCAGGACCTCGGTACGCGTGTCCACCGAGCTGGTGGCCTCGTCCAGGACCAGGACGGCCGGCCGGGCGAGGAACGCCCGGGCCACCGTGATCAGCTGCTTCTCGCCGGCGCTGACCGTCGAGGACTCGTCGTCAAGGACGGTGTCGTACCCCTGGGGCAGGGTGCGGATGAAGCGGTCGGCGCAGGTCGCCCGGGCCGCCTGAACGATGTCTGCGCGGCAGGCCCCGGGCGCGCCGTACGCGATGTTCTCCGCGATCGTGCCGCCGAACAGCCAGGTGTCCTGTAGCACCAGGCCGAAGCGGGACCGCAGGTCGTCGCGGGTCATCGCCGCGGTGTCGGTGCCGTCCAGGAGGATGCGGCCGGAGTCCGGCTCGTAGAAGCGCATCAGGAGGTTGCCGAGGGTGGTCTTGCCGGCACCGGTGGGGCCGACGATCGCCACGGTGCTGCCCGGTTCCACGGTCAGCGAGAGGTCCTCGATGAGGGGGGTGTCGGGGGCGTAGCGGAACGACACGTCCTCGAACACGACCCGGCCTTCGGGGCGGGCGGGCGTGCGCGGCTGGTGGGGGTCGGGGGTCTGCTCGGGGGCGTCGAGCAGGGCGAAGACGCGCTGGGCGGAGGCGGTACCGGACTGGAGCCGGCCCGCGACCGAGGCGATCTCCACGATCGGCTGGCTGAACTGGCGCGCGTAGAGGATGAACGCCTGGACGTCGCCGAGCGTCAGGGAGCCGCTGACGACCTTCCAGGCACCGATGACGGCCACCAGCACATAGCCGAGGTTCGCGATGAACATCATGACCGGCTCCATGGCGCCGGAGGCGAACTGGGCCTTGGCGGCCGCCCGGTACACCGCGTCGTTGCAGGCGTCGAAGCGCTGCTCGGCCGCCGCGCGCCGGTCGAAGCCCTTGATCAACGCGTGGCCGGTGCACACCTCCTCCACATGGGCGTTGAGGTCGCCGTTGGCGGACCACTGCGCGGCGTAGTGGGGTTGGGCGCGCTTGCTGATCCGGGTCGCCAGCAGCCCCGAGACCGGCACGCTCAGCAGCATCACCGCGGCGAGCGACGGTGAGATCACCAGCATCAGCACCAGCATCGTCAGCAGCGAGAAGATCGAGGTGATCAGCTCGGCGAGGGTCTGCTGGAGGGTCTGCTGGAGATTGTCGATGTCGTTGGTGGTGCGGCTGAGCAGCTCACCGGCCGGGTGCCGGTCGAAGTGCCGCAGCGGCAGCCGGGCCAGCTTCTCCCGCGCGGCGCGGCGCAGGTCGTGGATGGTGCGCCACACCGCGGACGCCACGAGCCGGCCCTGGGCCAGCATGAACAGCGACGCCACGGCGTAGAGCGCCAGCAGGATCAGCAGCAGTCGGCCGACCGCGCCGAAGTCGATGCCGGGCGCCGGGCCCGAGCCGCCGCCGAGCACACCCTCGGCGATCAGGTCGGTGACCCGGCCCAACAGCAGCGGTCCGAACGCGTTGAGCACGATCCCACCGACGCCCATCACCAGGGCGAGTGCCACGGTCGGGCGGTGCGGCCGCAGCAGACCGACGAGTCGGCGGGCCGGCCGGGGCGCCGCCCGCTCCTCCTCAGGGACGTCCGGCGCGGCCATGGGCGGCTTCCTCCTCGGTGCGCTGCGAGAGCGCGATCTCGCGATAGGTCGAGCTGGTGCGCAACAGCAGGTCGTGGGTGCCCCGGGCGACGATGCGCCCGCGGTCCAGGACGACGACGCGGTCCGCGTCGCGGGTGGCGGAGACCCGCTGCGCCACGGTGATCACCGTCGCGCCCGCGGTGTACGGCGCCAGCGCCGACCGCAGCGCGGCTTCGGTGGCCTGGTCGAGCGCGGAGAAACAGTCGTCGAAGAGATAGATCTCCGGACGGCGCAACAGTGCCCGGGCGAGCGACAACCGCTGGCGCTGGCCGCCGGAGACGTTGCCGCCGCCCTGGGTGATCCCGGCACCGAGACCGTCCGGCATCCGGGCCACGAAGTCGGCGGCCTGGGCGACGCGCAGTGCCTCCCACAGCTCCTCGTCCGTGGCGTCCGGCCGCCCGAAGCGCAGATTGCCGGCGACCGTTCCGGAGAACAGGTACGGCCGTTGCGGTACGAACCCGACGGCGCCGGCGAGCACGGCCGGGGCCAGCTCGCGGACGTCGGTGCCGCCGATCCGCACCGTTCCCCCGGTGGTGTCGGACAGTCGCAGCACCAGGTTCAGCAGGGTCGTCTTGCCGCTGCCGGTGCTGCCGAGCACAGCGAGCCGTTCGCCCGGTTCGACCGTCAGGTCGACGTCCCGCAGCACGGCCTCCTCGGCGCCCGGGTAGCGGAACTCGGCGCCGTGCAGCTCGACCCGGCCCGCGGGGCCCCGCACCGGCTGCGGCGCGGCCGGCGGCGCCACGCTCGTCCCGGTATCCAGGACCTCCGCGATCCGACCGGCGCAGACCCGGGCCCGCGGCACCGACAGGAACACGAAGGCCAGCATCACGACGGACATCAGGATCAGCGACAGATAGCTGAGGAACGCACTGAGCGCACCGATCGGCATGCTGCCCGCGTCGATCCGGCGGGAGCCGGCCCACAGCAGGGCGACGGTGAAGCCGTTCATGAGCAGCAACACCACCGGCAGCATCGTCGCGATGAGCCGGCCCACCCGTTGCGACAGGGCGAGGAAGGCGTCGTTGGTCTCCGCGAAGCGCCCGCGCTCGTGGTCGTCACGGACGAAGGACCGCACCACCCGCACCCCGGTGATCGCCTCGCGCAGCAGCCGCCCCAGGTGGTCCAGGGTCACCTGCATCCGCGCGTACAGGGCCCCCATCCGGGCCAGCAGCAGGCCGAAGCAGACCGCCACCACCAGCACCAGCGCGACCAGGAGCAGCGCCAGCGGTACGTCCTGACGCAGCGCCAGCAGCACGCTGCCCAGACACATCAGCGGTGCGCACACGACGATGCCGAAGCCGGACTGGGCGAGGTTCTGCACCTGCTGGACGTCGTTCACCGACCGGGTCAGCAGCGACGGGGTGCCGAAGCGGCCGATCTCGCGGGCGGAGAAGTCCAGGATGCGGCGGAAGACCGCGGACCGCAGATCGCGGCCCATCGCCGTCGAGGTCCGGGCGGCCAGCGCCGCCGCCCCGAGCGCCGCCGCGATCTGCACCACCGCCACCGCCACCATCACCACACCCAGCTCGGTGAGTCGACCGCGGTCGCCGCGCACCACCCCCTGGTCGATGAGCGCGGCGCCGAGCGTCGGCAGCAGCAACGTGCCCAGGATCTGTACGAGTTGGAGCGCGACGAGGGCGGAGGTGGCCCCCGCGTAGGGGCGCAGCTGTGCCCGCAGAAGTCTCAACAGCACGGAGGAACACCCCGGTTGACTGCGGCGGCAGGCCGCTCGGTGGACGGAGTCGGCCGGCCCGCCGACCTTGACATTGCACCGCAGTTCGCACCTGAATTTCCCTAGTGTTGGGGTCGTCGACGCGCTTTTGACGGTCCGGCACTTGGGAATTCCCTAGAAAGCCCGGGATGCGTTGACAGCATCTTCCGAGGCTTGCGAGCGTGCCGGTGTCTAACGTCCGGACTGCGTATTCGACGCCAGGTCGTGGCCGAGCCCAAGCGTTTGGACGGTCTCTTTCGTGTATCGAGAAGGGTTTGCCATGTCCAAACGAGCGCTGATCACCGGAATCACCGGCCAGGACGGCTCCTATCTCGCGGAGCACCTGCTGTCGCAGGGCTACCAGGTGTGGGGCCTGATCCGCGGTCAGGCCAACCCCCGGAAGTCCCGCGTCAGCCGCCTGGTCGCCGAACTGAACTTCATCGACGGCGACCTGATGGACCAGGGCAGCCTGGTCTCCGCGGTCGACACCGTGCAGCCCGACGAGGTCTACAACCTCGGCGCGATCTCCTTCGTGCCGATGTCCTGGCAGCAGGCCGAGCTGGTCACCGAGGTCAACGGCATGGGCGTGCTGCGCATGCTGGAGGCCATCCGCATGGTCAGCGGCCTGTCCACCTCCCGCACCGCCAGCCCGCGCGGTCAGATCCGCTTCTACCAGGCGTCGTCCTCGGAGATGTTCGGCAAGGCGGCCGAGACCCCGCAGCGCGAGACCACGCTCTTCCACCCGCGCAGCCCCTACGGCGCGGCCAAGGCGTACGGCCACTACATCACCCGCAACTACCGCGAGTCCTTCGGCATGTACGCGGTATCCGGCATGCTCTTCAACCACGAATCCCCGCGCCGCGGACAGGAATTCGTCACCCGCAAGATCACCCTCGCGGTCGCCCGCATCAAACACGGCCTCCAGGACAAACTGGCCCTCGGCAACCTCGACGCGGTCCGCGACTGGGGCTATGCCGGCGACTACGTCCGCGCCATGCACCTGATGCTCCAGCAGGACGCCGGCGACGACTACGTCATCGGCACCGGTCAGATGCACTCGGTGCGTGACGCCGTCCGGATCGCCTTCGAGCACGTCGGCCTGAACTGGGAGGACCACGTCGTCATCGACCCCGACCTGGTACGGCCCGCAGAGGTCGAGGTGCTGTGCGCCGACAGCGCGAAGGCCCGGGACCGCCTCGGCTGGAAACCGGACGTCGACTTTCCCGCCCTCATGCGCATGATGGTCGAATCTGATCTGATGCAGGTTTCCCGCGAAAACCAATACGGTGATGTGCTGTTGGCCGCCAGCTGGTAGCGGTTCCGAGCTTTCGAACACTAGGGAATTCCCGCGGGAATTCCGACGACACTCGCCATATGGATTCCCCCGGTGAGTGGCGAATCCAGGTGGCGATTCGAACGTACCGCCGGAGCGGCGCGGAAAAGTCGGACGCCATTCACGTGCGGCCGTCGGCTGTCGAGATGGGTTGAGTTGAGATGGACAACGAACAAAAACTCCGGGATTACCTCAAGCTTGCGACGGCCGACCTTCGACGCACCCGACGGCGGGTCAGCGAGCTGGAGTCGGCGGCCCAGGAACCGGTGGCCATCATCGGCATGACCTGTCGCTACCCCGGAGGCGTCCGCAGCCCCGAAGACCTCTGGCGGATGGTCGCGGCCGGTGAGCACGGCGTCAGCCCGTTCCCCACCGACCGCGGCTGGGACCTGGAGGCACTGGCCGCCGCCCCGACCGCCACCGGCGGATTCCTGCACGACGCCCCCGACTTCGACGCGGACTTCTTCGGCATCTCACCGCGCGAGGCGGTCGCCATGGACCCGCAGCAGCGCGTGGTCCTGGAATCCGCCTGGGAGGCGTTCGAACGCGCCGGTATCGACCCGACGTCCGTGAAGGGCAGCCGCACCGGCGTCTTCCTGGGCGCGATGGCCCAGGACTACCGGGTCGGCCCCGCCGACGGCGCCGAGGGCTTCCAACTCACCGGCAACACCGGCAGCGTGCTGTCCGGCCGCATCTCCTACACCTTCGGCACGGTCGGCCCCGCCGTCACCGTCGACACCGCCTGCTCCTCCTCGCTCGTCGCCGTCCACCTGGCCACCCAGGCGCTGCGGGCCGGCGAGTGCACCCTCGCCCTCGCCGGCGGCGTCACCATCATGTCCGGACCCGGCACCTTCATCGAGATGGGCCGCCAGGGCGGACTGTCAGCGGACGGCCGCTGCCGCTCCTTCGGTGACACCGCCGACGGCACCGGCTGGGCCGAAGGCGTCGGCATCCTGGTCCTGGAACGCCTCTCCGACGCCGTCAGCAACGGCCACCAGATCCTGGCCGTCGTCCGCGGCACCGCCGTCAACCAGGACGGCGCCTCCAACGGCCTCACCGCCCCCAACGGCCCCTCCCAGCAACAGGTCATCCAGCAGGCCCTGGTCAACGCCAGACTGTCCGCCGGGGATATCGACGTCGTCGAGGCACACGGCACCGGAACGACCCTCGGCGACCCCGTCGAGGCGCAGGCCCTGCTCGCCACCTACGGCCAGAACCGCCCGGCGGACCGACCGCTGCTGCTCGGCTCGGTCAAGTCCAACATCAGCCACACCCAGGCCGCCGCCGGTGTCGCGGGCGTCATCAAGATGGTGATGGCGATGCGGTACGGCGTCCTGCCCCGCACCCTGCACGCCGAGGAGCCCACCCGCCACGTCGACTGGTCGCAGGGCGCCGTGCAACTGCTGACCGACCACACCGACTGGCCCGCCACCGGGGCACCGCGCCGTGCCGCCATCTCCTCCTTCGGCATCAGCGGCACCAACGCCCACACCATCATCGAACAGGCCCCCGAGCCGCGCCCCGCAGACACCGCAGACACCGCAGACACCACAGTCACCGCAGACAACGCCGAGGCTGCCGACACCGCAATCACCACAGGCACTGCCGACACCGCGCCGACGGCCACCACCGTGGCGCCCGAAACCGTCCCGGTCCTGCTCTCCGCCCGCACCCCGGACGCCCTGCGCGGCCAGGCCGCCGCACTGCGCACCGCCCTCGACACCGACCCCCACCCCGACCTGCTCGACCTCGCCCACTCCCTCGCCACCACCCGCGCCGGATTCGAGCACCGAGCCGTCCTCCTCGCCACCGACCGCACGGCGTTCACCGACGGCCTCGCCGCACTCGCCGACGGCGACGACCCGGCCGCCGCCCTTGCCTGGGACACCGGTACCGCCCGGGCCGAGACCCGGCTCGCCGTGCTGTTCACCGGCCAGGGCGCCCAACGCCTCGGTGCGGGACGGGAACTCGCCGCCCGCTTCCCGGCGTTCGCCACCGCACTCGACGCGACCCTGGACGCCTTCACCCCGCACCTGGACCGCCCCCTGCGCGAGGTGCTGTGGGGAACGGACGCGGCCCTGCTCGACCGCACCGAGTACGCCCAGCCCGCACTCCTCGCCGTCGAAGTGGCCCTCTACCGGCTGATCGAGTCCTTCGGCGTCCGCCCCGACCACCTCGCCGGCCACTCCGTCGGCGAGATCGCCGCCGCACACCTCGCCGGCGTCCTCTCCCTGGCCGACGCCGCCACCCTCGTCGCCGCCCGCGGTCGCCTGATGCAAGCTCTGCCCGACGGCGGCGCGATGATCGCCGTCCAGGCAGCGGAAGCCGACGTCGCCCCGCTGCTCACCGGCCACGAGGACCAGGTCTCCGTCGCCGCCGTCAACGGCCCCTCCGCCGTCGTCCTCTCCGGCGACGCCGCCACCGTCACCGCCCTCGCCGAACGGCTCGCGGCCGACGGCCACAAGACCCGCCGACTGCGCGTCTCGCACGCATTCCACTCGCCGCTCATGGAGCCGATGCTCGACGCGTTCCGGGCCGTCGTCGAGGACCTCACCCTCCACCCCCCGCTCCTCCCGGTCGTCTCCAACCTGACCGGCAAACCCGCCACCGTCGCCCAACTCACCTCCGCCGACTACTGGGTCGACCACGTCCGCCACGCCGTCCGCTTCGCCGACGGCATCGACTGGCTCGCCAGTCACGGCACCACCGCCTTCCTCGAACTCGGCCCCGACAGTGTGCTGACCGCGGCGGCCCAGGAATGCCTGGACGCCGCCGGATCCGACGCCGTCACCCTGCCCGCCCTGCGCGCCGGACGGCCCGAGGAACACACCCTCACCACCGCACTCGCCGGCCTGCACGTCCACGGCATCCCCCTCGACTGGTCCGGCTACTTCGCCGACACCGGCGCCCGCCGCACCGACCTGCCGACCTACGCCTTCCAGCGCCGCCGCTACTGGCCCAAGGCCCTCCAGGGCGGCACCGCCGACCTGCGCTCCGTGGGCCTCGGCGCCGCCCACCACCCGCTGCTGTCCGCCGCCGTCTCCCTCGCCGACGCAGGCGGCGCCCTCCTCACCGGCCGGCTCTCCCGGCAGACCCATCCCTGGCTCGCCGACCACACCGTCCGCGGCACCACCCTGCTGCCCGGCACCGCCTTCCTCGAACTCGCGGTCCGCGCCGGCGACGAGGTCGGCTGCGACCGCGTCGAGGAACTCACCCTCGCCGCACCGCTGCTCCTGCCCGAACAGGGCGGCGTCCAGGTCCAGTTGTGGATCGGCAACCCCGACGCCTCCGGCCGTCGCACCGTCAACGTCCACGCCCGCCCCGACACCGGCGACGACACCCCGTGGACCACCCACGCCACCGGTGTCCTCACCACCGCCGACACCGCACCCACCGGCGAGGCACCCCCCGCCCTCGACGCGGCGCAGTGGCCCCCGGCCGGCGCCGAACCGCTGCCCCTGGACGGCCACTACGACCGGCTCGCCGACGGCGGCTTCGCCTACGGCCCGGTCTTCCAGGGCCTGCGCGCCGCCTGGCGCCGCGACGACGCGATCTACGCCGAGGTCGTCCTGCCCGAGGCCGGCCGGCCCGACGTCGAGGCGTTCGGCATCCACCCGGCGCTGCTCGACGCCGCCCTGCACGCCGCCTCCTTCACCGGCCTCGGCGAACGCGGCCGGGGCGGGCTGCCCTTCTCCTGGGAGGGCGTCTCCCTCCACGCCAGCGGCGCCACCACCCTGCGCGTCCGCCTGGCCCCGGTCGCCGATGACGCGCTCGCCCTCACCGTCGCCGACGGCACCGGCGAGCCCGTGCTGACCGTCGACTCCCTCGTCCTGCGCGGCGTGGCCTCCCACCAGCTCGACACGGCCGCCGGGCTCGCCCGCGACTCCCTCTTCCGCCTCGACTGGACGCCCGTACGCCCGACCACCACCGACCTCGGCGCCGTGGCCCTCATCGGCACCGACCCCTTCGGCCTGCTGACCCACCCCGCCCTCACCGACGCCACCCCGCACCCGGACCTCACCACCCTCGCCGCGGCGGACGGCCCCGTCCCGCCCACCGTCCTGCTGCCCCTCACCGGCACCGGCGACGACACGGGCACCGGCGACGACACCGGTACCGGTACCGGCGGCGCCACCGACCCGGCCCGCGCCGCGCACCGTTGCGCCACCGCCGCCCTCACCGCCGTACAGACCTGGCTCGACCACCCCGAACGCTTCGCCGACGCCCGCCTGGTCTTCGTGACCCGTGGCGCGACGACCGGGCACGACGTGGCAGCCGCCGCGGTCTGGGGCCTGGTGCGTTCCGCGCAGTCCGAGAACCCCGGCTGCTTCGCACTGCTCGACCTCGACCCCGTCACGGGCCCCGCTACCCTCCCGCCGACCGCGCTCACCTGCGACGAACCGCAGCTCGCAGTGGACGGCGACACCCTGCGGGCCGCCCGCCTGGTCCGCCGGGCCAGCGCTGACGAACCCCAGGCCGGTGCGACGTTCACGGGGGCGGGTTCGGTCCTGATCACCGGTGGTACGGGTGGTCTGGGGGCGGTGCTGGCTCGCCATCTGGTGGCTGAGCACGGGGTGCGGGATGTGCTGCTGGTCAGTCGTCGTGGTGAACGGGCCGATGGCGCGGCCGAGTTGATTGCGGAGCTGGCGGAGTCGGGTGCCAGTGCGCGGGCGGTTGCCTGCGATGTGGCGGATCGGGCGGCGGTGGCGGAGCTGATCGCCACGCATCCGGTGTCGTCGGTGATCCATGCGGCCGGTGTGCTGGACGACGGGATGATCGCCACGCTGACGCCGGAGCGCCTGGCTGCGGTCCTGCGGCCGAAGGTGGATGCCGCCTGGCATCTGCACGAGGCGACCCGTGACCTGGACTTGGCGGCCTTCGTCGTCTTCTCGTCGGTTGCGGGGGTGTTCGGCAGTCCCGGTCAGGCCAACTACGCGGCCGGAAACGCCTTCCTGGACGCCCTCATGACACAGCGTCAGGCGGCGGGCCTGCCCGGTCTCTCGCTGGCCTGGGGGCCGTGGGAACAGTCCGGCGGTATGACTGGCGCGTTGACGGATGCCGAGGCTGACCGCCTGGCCCGTTCCGGCGTCCCGCCGCTGTCCGTGGCGCAGGGCCTCGCCCTCTTCGACGCGGCCCTGGCCGGCACCGACGCCACCGGTGTCCCGGTCCGCCTGGATCTTCCCGTCCTCCGTGCACGGGGCGAAGTGCCGCCGCTGTTGCGGTCGTTGATCCGTGTCCGTGCGCGCCGCGCCGTCGTCGCCGGATCCGCCACCGCGGGCAACCTCGCCCAGCGCCTCGGCCGGCTCGACGAGGAGGGCCGCGACGAGCTGGTCCTGGATCTCGTCCGGGGCCAGGTGGCGCTGGTCCTCGGCCACGCCACCGGCAGCGACGTGGACGCCGGCCGTGCCTTCCGGGACCTGGGCTTCGACTCCCTGACCGCCGTCGAGCTCCGCAACCGCCTCAACACCGTCACCGGTCTGCGACTGCCCGCCACCCTGGTCTTCGACTACCCGACCGTCCGCCACCTCGCCACCTACATCCGCGACGAACTGCTGGGCACGGATGCCGAGGTGACGTCTGTCCGGCGGAGCGCGGTGGCGGTGGCGGACGATCCGATCGTCATCGTGGGTATGGCTTGCCGCTATCCGGGCGGGGTCAGCTCTCCTGAGGACCTGTGGAAACTGGTCACCGAAGGCACCGATGCGGTCTCCGGTTTCCCGACGAACCGTGGTTGGGACGTTGAGTCCCTGTACCACCCGGATCCTGACCATCTGGGTACGTCGTATACGCGTTCTGGTGGGTTCTTGTATGAGGCGGGGGAGTTTGATCCGGCGTTCTTCGGGATGAGTCCGCGTGAGGCGTTGGCGACGGATTCGCAGCAGCGTCTGTTGTTGGAGTCGTCGTGGGAGGCGATTGAGCGGGCGGGTATTGATCCGTTGACGTTGCGTGGTAGTGCGACGGGTGTGTTCGCGGGTGTGATGTACAGCGATTACAGCGCGATGTTGGCGAGTCCGGAGTTCGAGGGTTTTCAGGGGAGTGGGAGTTCGCCGAGTTTGGCGTCGGGTCGGGTGGCCTATGTGTTGGGGCTTGAGGGTCCGGCGGTGACGGTGGATACGGCGTGTTCTTCGTCGTTGGTGGCGATGCATTGGGCGATGCAGGCGTTGCGTAGTGGTGAGTGTGGGTTGGCGTTGGCCGGTGGTGTGACGGTGATGTCGACGCCGGCGGTGTTCGTGGACTTTGCCCGGCAGCGGGGGTTGTCGTCTGATGGTCGTTGCAAGGCGTTTGCGGATGCGGCCGATGGGGTGGGTTGGTCCGAGGGCGTCGGCATGCTGGTGTTGGAACGGCAGTCGGATGCGGTCCGTAACGGTCACGAGATCCTGGCCGTGGTGCGGGGTTCGGCGGTGAACCAGGATGGTGCGTCCAACGGCTTGACGGCTCCTAACGGTCCGTCCCAGCAGCGGGTGATCCGTCAGGCACTGGCCAGCGGCGGCCTGACTGCCGGTGACGTGGATGTGGTGGAGGCGCACGGCACGGGCACCACACTCGGTGACCCGATCGAGGCCCAGGCGCTCCTCGCCACCTACGGCCGGGACCGGGACGCCGAACGGCCGCTGCTGCTCGGCTCGGTGAAGTCCAACATCGGGCACACGCAGGCCGCGGCCGGCGTCGCCGGCGTCATCAAGATGGTGTTGGCGATGCGACACGGTGTGGTGCCGCGGACACTGCACGTCGATGCCCCGTCTTCGCACGTGGACTGGTCCGAGGGTGCGGTGGAGCTGCTGACCGAGCCGACGGCCTGGCCGGAGTCGGACCGGGCCCGACGGGCCGGTGTCTCCTCGTTCGGCATCAGCGGCACCAACGTCCACGTCATCGTCGAGCAGGCGCCGGGCGCCGAAGCCACCGTGGCCGGCGCACCGCAGCACACGCCGGGCGCGGTTCCGCTGTTGCTCTCCGGCCGCAACCGCGGTGCGCTGCGGAGCCAGGCCGCCCGGCTGCTCGGGCACCTCCGGACCCGGCCGGACGCCGGACTCGTGGATATCGCGTTCTCCCTGGCCACCAGCCGGTCCCGCTTCGAACAGCGGGCCGCCGTCGTGGCGCACGACCGTGACCAGCTCCTCGCCTCGCTGAGCGCGCTCGCCACCGGCCGGCCGGACCCCGCCGTCGTCGAGGGCGAGACCGCCGGGCGCGGCCGGACCGCCGTGCTGTTCACCGGCCAGGGCAGCCAGCGGGCCGCGATGGGGCGTGAACTCCACGCGGCACAACCGGAGTTCGCCGCGGCGTTCGACGCGGTCTGTGCCGCGTTCGACCCGCTGCTGGACCGGCCGCTGCGCGAGGTGGTGTTCGCCGCGGAGGGCAGCGACGAGGCCGCCCTGTTGGACGGGACCGGGTGGACGCAGCCCGCGCTGTTCGCCGTCGAGGTGGCGCTGTACCGGCTCGTGGAGAGCTGGGGCGTCCGCGTCGACTTCGTGGCGGGGCACTCGATCGGCGAGATCGCCGCGGCGCACGTCGCCGGGGTACTGGAGTTGGCGGACGCCTGCCGCCTGGTGGCCGCGCGGGCGACCCTGATGCAGGCGCTGCCGGCCGGTGGCGCGATGATCGCGATCCAGGCCACCGAGGACGAGATCGCTCCGCACCTCACCGACCCGGTGGCCATCGCCGCCGTCAACGGGCCCGAGTCCGTGGTCGTCTCCGGCGACGCGGACGCGGCCGAGGAGATCGCCGCCGCCTTCGCCGAAAGGGGGCGGAAGACCAAGCGGCTACGGGTGAGCCATGCCTTCCACTCGCCGCACATGGACGCCATGCTGGACGCCTTCCGCACCGTCGCCGAGGGGCTGACGTACCGGGCGCCGCGCATCCCGCTCGTCTCCGACCTCACCGGCGAACGCGCCGACGACGCGGAGCTGTGCACCGCGGAGTACTGGGTGCGGCACGTCCGCGAGGCCGTGCGGTTCGCCGACTGCGTGCGGACGCTGCGGGACGCCGGCGTCACCACCTTCCTGGAGTTGGGGCCCGACGGTCTGCTCACCGCGATGGCCCAGGACACCCTCGGCGACGACCACGACGCCGAACTCGTCCCGTTCCTGCGCGCCGATCGCTCCGAGGAGGTGGCCGCCGCCACCGCCCTGGCCCGCCTCCAGGTGCGGGGCGTGGACGTGGGCCGGGCGGCGTACTTCGCCGGGACCGGAGCCCGCCGCACCGACCTGCCGACGTACGCCTTCCAGCACGAGCACTACTGGCCGCAGCTGCCGGCCCCGGCCGCCACCGCCGCCGACCCCGCCGATCAGCAGCTGTGGGCCGCCGTGGAGCGCGGTGACGCCCGCGAACTCGCCGCCGTCCTGGGCCTGGACGCCCAGGACCGCACGCCGCTGGACTCCCTGCTGCCGGCCCTCACGTCGTGGCGGCGCGGCAACCAGGAGAAGCACCTCCTCGACACCCTGCGCTACCGGGTGGAGTGGACGCGGCTGACCAAGCCCGTCGCCCCGGTCCTCGACGGCACCTGGCTGCTGGTCGCCTCCGACGCCACCGCGGCCGACGAGGCGGACCTCCTGGACGGGCTGGCCGACGCCCTCGGCACGCACGGCGCCCGCGTACGGCGCCTCGTCCTGGACGCCTCCTGCGCGGACCGCACGGTGCTCGCCGGGCGACTGGCGCAGACCGACGGCGTGGACACGGCCACCCAGGTGCTGTCCGTGCTGCCGCTCGACGAACGGTCCGCCGACGACTGCCCGCCACTCACCCGGGGACTGACGCTGACCGTGGCGCTCGTCCAGGCCCTCGCCGACACCGGCGCCCGGGGCCGGCTGTGGACCGCCACCCGCGGCGCCGTCTCCACCGGCCCCGCCGACCCGATCACCCACCCCGTCCAGGCCGCCGCCTGGGGGCTGGGCCGAGGCGTCGCCCTGGAGCACCCGCGACTGTGGGGCGGCCTGGTCGACCTGCCGGACACCTTCGACCAGCGGGCCGGACAGCGCCTCGCCGGGATCCTCGCCGTCAAGGACGTCCCCGACGGCGAGGACCAGGTGGCGCTGCGGACCACCGGGGTGTCCGGCCGGCGGCTGGTCCGCCACACCGTCGACACGCTGCCCGCGGCCGGGGAGTTCACCACCGCCGGCACCGTGCTGATCACCGGCGGTACCGGTGGCCTGGGCGCCGAGGTCGCCCGGTGGCTGGCCCGCGCCGGCGCCCAGCACCTCGTCCTCACCAGCCGCCGCGGCCCGGACGCGCCCGGCGCCGCCGCACTCCGGGCCGAACTCGAAGGCATCGGACCGTCGGTCTCCGTCGTCGCCTGCGACGTCGCCGACCGCGACGCACTCGCCGCGGTCCTCGCCGACCTCCCCGCACAGCTGCCGCTGACCGGCGTCGTACACACCGCCGGCGTCGGCCACTACGGTCCGCTCGACGGCCTGACCACCGCCGACTTCGCCGCCCTCACCGCCGCCAAGCTCGCCGGCGCCGCCCACCTCGACGCCCTGCTCGGCGACCGCGAACTGGACTTCTTCGTCCTCTTCGGCTCCATCGCCGGTGTCTGGGGCAGCGGCAACCAGAGCGCCTACGGCGCCGCCAACGCCTACCTGGACGCGCTCGCCCTGCACCGCCGCACCCGCGGTCTGGTCGCGACCTCCGTCGCCTGGGGCCCGTGGGCCGAGGCGGGGATGGCCGCCGACGACACGGTCTCCGAGACCCTGCGCCGTCAGGGCCTCGGCCTGCTCGACCCGGCCCCCGCCCTGACCGAGCTGCGCCGCGCCGTCGTCCGCCAGGACGTCACCGTCACGGTCGCCGACGTGGACTGGCCGCGGTACGCGCCGCTGTTCACCTCCGCCCGGCCGAGCGCCCTGCTCTCCGACCTGCCCGAGGTCCGCGCCCTCGCCACCGACGAGCGCACCGGGCCGGACACCGCCGACGCCTCCGAGCTCGTCACCCGGGTCCGCGCCCTCGCCGAGCCCGCACAACTGCGCCTCCTCGCCGACCTCGTCCGTACCGAAGCCGCCACTGTCCTCGGGCACAGCTCCGCCGACGCCGTCCCCGAGGGCCGTGCCTTCCGCGACCTCGGCTTCGACTCGCTGACCGCCGTCGAACTCCGCAAGCGCCTGGGCACCGTGACCGGGCTGCCCCTGCCCAGCACCATGGTGTTCGACTACCCGACGCCGCTGGAACTCGCGCAGTACCTGCGGGCGGAGGTCCTCGGCGCGGTTCTGGAAGTCGCCGGCCCGGTCGCCACCGGTGCCGCCGACGACGAACCGATCGCCATCATCGGCATGGCCTGCCGCTTTCCCGGCGGCGTCAGCTCCCCGGAACACCTGTGGGACCTGGTCACCTCCGGCACCGACGCGATCAGCGACTTCCCCGTCAACCGCGGCTGGAACGCCGGCCACCTCTTCGACCCGGACCCCGACCGGCCCGGCACCACCTACTCCACCCAGGGCGGCTTCCTCCACGACGCCGACGCCTTCGACCCCACCTTCTTCGGCATCGCGCCCCGCGAGGCGCTGGTCATGGACCCGCAGCAGCGGCTGCTACTGGAGACCACCTGGGAGTCGTTCGAGCGCGCCGGCATCCGCCCGGACACCGTCCGGTCCAGCCTGACCGGCACGTTCATCGGCTCCAGCTACCAGGAGTACGGCCTCGGCGCGGGCGACGGAGCCGAGGGCCACATGGTCACCGGCAGCAGCCCCAGCGTGCTGTCCGGCCGCCTGTCCTACGTCTTCGGCCTGGAAGGCCCTGCGGTCACCGTCGACACCGCCTGCTCCTCCTCGCTCGTGGCGCTGCACCTGGCCTGCCAGTCACTGCGCAACGGCGAGAGCACCCTGGCCGTCGCCGGCGGCGCCACGATCATGACGACGCCCAACCCGTTCATCGCGTTCAGCCGGCAGCGCGCCCTCGCCAAGGACGGCCGCTGCAAGGCGTTCTCCGACGACGCCGACGGCATGACCCTCGCCGAGGGCGTCGGCATCGTCCTCGTCGAGCGGCTCTCCGACGCGCAGCGCAACGGCCACCCGGTGCTCGCCGTCATCCGCGGCTCGGCCATCAACCAGGACGGTGCCTCCAACGGGCTGACCGCGCCCAACGGCCCGTCCCAGCAGCGCGTCATCCGCCAGGCCCTCGCCAACGCCCGCCTCGCCCCCGGCGACATCGACGCCCTGGAGGCGCACGGCACCGGCACGCCGCTCGGCGACCCCATCGAGGCGCAGGCACTGTTCGCCACCTACGGCCGCGACCGTGCCCCCGAGAACGCGCTGCTGCTCGGCTCGGTCAAGTCCAACATCGGCCATACCCAGTCCGCCGCCGGTATCGCCGGAGTCATCAAGATGGTGATGGCGTTGCGGCATGGTCGGTTGCCGCAGACCCTGCACGTCGACCAGCCGTCCTCGCACGTGGACTGGTCGGCGGGAACGGTGCGGCTGTTGGCCGAGGGGCGGGAGTGGCCGGTGACCGGCCGGCCGCGGCGGGCCGCGGTCTCCTCGTTCGGTATCAGCGGCACCAACGCACACGCCCTGCTGGAGCAGGCACCCGCCGCGGACACCACTGCCGAACAGGAGCGGCCCGCCGTCGCACCGGTCCCGGTCGCCGGCGGTGTCGTCCCGTGGGTGGTCACCGCCCGCAGCGCCGCCGCACTGCGCGGCCAGGCCCACCGCCTCCGCACGTACGCCGAAACCGCCGAACCGGCCGTCAGCCCGCTCGACATCGGCCTGTCGTTGGCCTCCGCACGCGCCCGCTTCGCCCACCGTGCCGTGGTGGTACCGCCCGCGGGCACCGACCCCCTGGCGGCCCTGGACGCCGTCGCGGCCGACGGACCCTCGCCCGTGGTCGCCCGTGGAGTGGCCGATGCCGAGGGCCGGACGGTGTTCGTCTTCCCCGGTCAGGGGTCCCAGTGGGTGGGGATGGGGGCGCAACTCCTCGATGAGTCACCGGTGTTCGCGGAGC
>NZ_JBHVQS010000009.1:0-240867 GCF_042886435.1 Streptomyces sp. NPDC058000 | reverse complement strand
GCAGCCGGCATCTGGCACAACTGGAGCACCGGCGCCAAGATCAAACGATCCCTGATCGCCTACGACCACTGAAAACATCGGACTCATTCATCTAGTCGTCGAGCAAGTGAGGGGGAAGCGTGTCGCGCACATGGGCGGGGAGCTTGAACGTGTTGCGCACGTAGTACCGGGCCCGGCGTGATCGAGCGGTCCAGGACTGGCTGGACTCGGCCGTGACACGGCCCGCAGCTCGGGCCTGTCGACCGCGCGATGCTTCACCAGACACCGTGCACCGTCGCGATCGGTCCGGTGCAGTCGGGTGGTGGGTGACGGTGGCAGTGGGGAACGGGGCTCGCGCCGGGCCTTCAACGCGTGCGGGTAACCAACCGCACCGTACGTCCGACGCCCCTCGCCGGGACATGCGCCGCAAGGGGCCGGATGGCCCTCCCCTCGCTACCCCGTCCGGACCTTGGCCCGGAGTGTCCGTTACCGCGACCATGGCATGTACGCGGAATGGTCCTCCGCTGCCGGAGCGGGCGTCCCCAGGACGGCCGCCCCGGCTTGTCGGGCGGCGAGGTGTTTCGGCGCCGGCCGGTGACGGCTCGACCGTGCGTTCCCGGGCCGCCCGGGGGATGGACCGTCCGGCACTGGCGGACGGCTGCACACCGTGCTGATGTGGAGGCCAGACGGCCCAGGGCCGGTACCCGAGCTCGACGTCGGGATCGCCGAGGAGATCCCGGCAGGACCGGAGGGCTACCGTGCGGTGCGCCGAAGACCGGCGAGGAGGTCAGGCGCCGCGGACCGCGGATGCCTGGCGGCTCCTCGACCCGCTGCTGCTGATCGCGACGACGGCCGCGCTGGTCGTCGGCGGGATTGCCTGGCTGACCGGTCGCCAGGGGCTCGCCGATGCCTGCTGGGCGGGCGGGACGGTGAGCGCCGTCGTCCCCGCCGTGGTCTGGGTCGTCGGCACTCTGAGGAAGGGCCGGGTGGGGGTCGATCTGATCGCGGTACTGGCGCTTGCCGGGACGCTGATCGTCGGCGAGTACCTCGCCGGGGCGCTGATCGCCGTGATGCTGGCGACCGGACGGACCCTGGAGGCCGCCGCCGGCCGCCGGGCCTCCCGTGATCTGCGGCCCCTGCTGGAACACGCGCCGCGCTCGGCCAGGCGCCGCCGTGGTGGGGAGATCACCTCCGTGGACCTGGACGAAGTGGGCGCCGGCGAGGTGCTCGTGGTCGGGCCCGGCGAGGTGGTACCGGTCGACGGAACGGTCACCGCGGGCACGGCGGTGCTGGACGAATCGGTGCTCACCGGTGAGTCGGCGCAGGTGGAACGGCGGACCGGCGAGCCGGTGCGCAGTGGTGTGGTGAACGCCGGCGGGGTCTTCGAGGTGACGGCGGCCGCGACCGCGCGGGACAGCACCTATGCGCGGATCGTGCGACTGGCCCAAGAGGCAGGTGCCGGGAAGGCGCCGGCGGTCCGCCTGGCGGAGCGCTACGCCGCGTGGTTCCTGCCGCTGACGCTGGGACTGGCCGGTGTCGCTTGGGGAGTGAGTGGGGAACCGGTTCGGGCGGTGGCCGTGCTGGTGGTGGCGACGCCCTGCCCGTTGCTGCTGGCGGTGCCGGTGGCCGTCGTCTCCGGCATGTCGCGGGCGGCCCGCCGGGGAGTGGTCGTGCGGGACGGCGGGGCGCTGGAGTGCCTGGGCCGGGCCCGCACCTTGGTGATCGACAAGACCGGGACGCTCACGGCGGGCCGGCCACGGGTGCTGGAGGTGGCCGCGGCGCCCGGAGCCTGCTCCCCCACCGACGTCCTGCGGCTGGCCGCCTCCGTCGACCAGGTCTCGGTCCACGTCCTCGCCGAGGCGATCACCCGGGAGGCGCGCGACCGCGGTCTGGCCTTGTCCCTGCCCGGCGAGGTCGTGGAGGAGCCCGGGCGCGGGGTCACCGGCACCGTGGACGGCCGCCGGATCGCCGTCGGGAAGACCGACGTGCCGTCGGCGGAACTGCCCCGCTGGGCCCGGACCGTGGACAACCGCGCGCTCCTCGACGGGGCCGCGGTCGCCTGGGTCACGGTCGACGGCACACTCGGCGGTGCCGTGCTGCTCCACGACCCCCTGCGCCGGGACGCTCCGCACACCGTCCGGCGGCTGCGGACCGCGGGACTGACCAGGCTCCTGCTGCTCACCGGGGACCGTCCCGAACCGGCCCGCCAGGTCGGGACCGTACTGGGACTGGACGACGTCCGGGCCGGGCAACTGCCCGCCGACAAGGTCCGGGCCGTGCGGGACGAGTGCGGGCGCGCCGTCACCATGATGGTCGGCGACGGCGTCAACGACGCGCCGGCCCTGGCCGCCGCGGACATCGGCGTCGCCATGGGGGCTCGCGGCGCCACCTCGGCGTCCGAAGCCGCCGACATCGTGCTCAGTACCGACCGGGTCGCCCGGCTCGCCGATGCGATGGACATCGCTGTGCGGGCCCGCCGGATCGCGGTGCAGAGCGCGGCGGGCGGCATGGTGCTGTCACTGGTGGCGATGGCCGCCGCACTGCTGGGGCTGTTGCCGCCGGCTGCCGGTGCGCTCCTCCAAGAGGCCATCGATGTGGCCGCCATCCTCAATGCGCTGCGCGTCGTGCTGCCGGCGCCCGGCACCGGCGGGCCGCCCCTCGAACCCGCGGCCGAGCGCCTCATCCACCGCTTCGCCGCCGAACACGAGGACCTGCGCGGCGTCCTGGACGCCATCCGGGAAGCGGCGAGCCTGCTCTCCGCCGATCCGGGGCCGCGGGCCCTGGCGGCCGTCCACCACGTCGACCGTCTGCTCACCGAGCGGTTGCTCCCGCACGAACACGCCGAGGAGCACCAGCTCTATCCCGCGCTCAACGCGCGGCTCGGCGGCCCGGACGCCACGGAGACGATGAGCCGCGCGCACGCCGAGATCGAGCGCCTCGCCCATCGCATCGCCACGCATCTCGCCCTCGCCGACGCGGCGGGGGACCTGTTGCCGGAGCAACTCGACGATCTGCGGGCGTCGTTGTACGGACTCCACACGGTCCTGCGGCTCCACTTCAGCCAGGAAGAGGAGAGCTACTTCTCGCTCTCGTCGTGACGTCTGCCGGGGAGCCGGGGCCCTCGGCTGGTTGGTCGCATTGACCATTGGCTATTGGCTATTGGCTATTGGCTGGCGACTGGTTGATCGCGTTGGCCGGTTGGCCGTGTGGACCGGCAGGGTGGCCGAATTGACTGGTTGGGGTTGGACGTATTGACCGGTTGGTTGGTGGTATCGGCCCGTACCTCGGTGCTCACGATGTGATCGTCAGGACCTCGTCCACCGGTCGGCGCGGGGTGCGCGGCCCGTTGGGGCCGTAGCCCAGGCGGAGGATCATCTGGACGCAGCCGGTGCCGGAGAGCGGGTCGCGCAGCAGCCAGCGCAGGTCGGGCCATTCCAGTGCCTGGGTGGCGAAGGAGCTGGCGAGCCCCTGGCGGGTGGCGAGGAGCAGGACGCGTTCCAGTGCCTGGCCCGCGCGGAGCCAGTCCGCGGGACCGTCGTGGGCGGTGCTGAGGGAGGCCAGTTGCGGCCGTTTCTCGAAGTCGGCGTAGGCCCGTCCGGGGACCGTGCGCCGACCGGCGAAGTCCCGAACGGGCGCCGTACCGCCGCGTTTGGTCGGGCCGAAGGCGTACTCCGGGACACCGTCCGTGGGGGCTTCGGCGGAGGCGTCGCGGGTCCATCTGCGCTGTTCGGCTTCACGGCCGTCGTCCATGCGGTCGTAGCCCTCGGCGTGCAGGATCAGGTCCAGTACCGCCTCGCGGTGCGGAGTGGTGAGGAATGCCAGCCGGGCTCCCTCTCTGGCCGCGGCCTCGACGAGGGCGGCGCGGAGGCTGTCCGGGATGCGCCGCTCGGTGAAGGGGTAGCGGCTGGTGTGCCGGTCGGCGAGGGCCGAGTGGAGGCCGGAGAGGGCCACGTCCAACGGTTCGTGCGGCACGTCGAGCCGTACGGAAGCCAGGAGTGTGGGGGTGTGAGGAGCCGGCAGCAGAGTGGTCACGGTGCGGTGGCCGGCGTGCGCGGCTGCGGCCCGGAGGTTCAGTAGGGCCGCCCCGCAGCCGAGATGGAGTCCCCGCGTGGTGGGGTCGGCCAGCGGCATCGCGCGGTCCAGGTCGGCGAAGAGCAGCACGGTGCGCGACGCCCGGGAGTAGTCGAAGTGCCACGGTTGGGCGTTGTGCATCGAGGGCGCGGTGATGGCGTCGGCGACCAGCGACATGACGGCCGTGTCGTCGAGGGTGGGGTGGGTGAGCACCGGGGGCCTCCCGGGCGGATCGGACCGCGTCCGAGCAGAGCGCGGAGGGTGGAATCGGCAGGTGGTTCCAGCGTGGCGGGGTTCCCTTGGCGGCATCAGGGGCCATAGGGCCCCGGCTCGGGGCCGGTCGGCCGGTCGGGGACGGCCGGCCACGCGAGGGGGCCGAGTGGCTCATATCGGGATGTCGGGCGGCCCGGCCACGCTTGAGGTGTGGCCGCACCGCCGGCCGCCGTGCCGGAAGGAGCCGGAGATGGAGCACCGCACGATAGGTGAGCTGATGACGCGGAAGGTCGTGAGTGTGCGGCTCGACACCCCCTTCAAGGAGATCGCGCAGACGCTCGCCGACCACGCGGTGAGCGCCGTGCCGGTGCTCGACAGCCTCGGCAGGCCGGCCGGCATCGTTTCGGAGGCCGACCTGCTGCGGAAGGCGGCCGACCGGTCCGATCTGTCCGGGCGCACGCCGCTGCCGCACTTGGAGGCGTGGGAAAAGGCCCGGGCGGAGGGTCGCACCGCCGGAGAGCTGATGTCCGCTCCGGCAGTGTGCGCCCATCCGGACTGGACGGTGGTGGAGGCGGCGCGCCTGATGGAGGTGCAGCAGCTCAAACGGCTCCCCGTGGTCGACGAGACGGACGCCCTGCTGGGCATCGTCAGCCGCAGCGACCTGCTACGCGTCTTCCTGCGCAAGGACGAGGCGATCCGGGAGGAGATCGCCCGGGAAGTGATCGGACGCACGGCACGCCTCGGCACGTCGGGTGTGACCGCTGACGTCAATCGCGGTCAGGTTGCCCTGCACGGCGCGGTAAGCGACCTGCTCCTCGTCCCCGTGCTGGTGCGGATGTGCGCGAGCGTCGACGGCGTGGTGTCGGTGTCCGAAGACGTGCGGGCGTCCGAAGACGTGCGGGTATCCGGTGATGACGTGCGGGCGTCCGATGACCTGATGGCTGTGCCGGCCACCGGCGACCGGGCAAGCGAAGCGGACGGGTCAGAGGGGTCGGACGGGTCGGACGGGTCGGACGGGTCGGACGGGTCGGACGGGTCGGACGAAGGACGGTCAGGGGGAAGCCGGTCGCCGTCATGAAGAACGTCGTCACCGTCGGTGTGGACGGTACGTCCCAGGCCCTGGCGGCAGCTCAGTGGGCGGCGCACGAGGCGCGGCTGCGGCAGTGCCGGTTGCGGCTCCTGACCGCGTGGCAGCCCCTCACGGCACGGCCGCGCGGCGCACCGTGGTCGACGGAGCCGCCGCACTGGCCGGACTGGATGATCGAGGAGGCCAGGTCGGCGGTCCAGTCGACGGAGCCGGGGGTGCCCGTTGACGTGGCTCTGGTGCGCGAGCAGCCGCTGGAAGCCCTGGTCGAGGCCGCCGAGCAGGCGGATCTGCTGGCGCTGGGGTCGCGGGGGCTGGGCCCGGCGGCGCGCTTCGCGCTGGGCGAAACCGGCCTGGACCTGGTGCCGCGGGTCGCGGTCCCGGTCGTCCTGGTGCGGGCCCGCCAGGACAGCCCCGCGGTCGAGAGCAGCGGCAGCGTCGCGGTCGGTGTCAGCCTGCACGCCTCCTGTGAGGGGCTGTTGGCCTTCGCCTTCGAGACCGCCGCCCGGCGAGCCGTCCCGCTGTGCGCCGTGCACGGCAGGAACCTGCCCCCGTTCGCCTACGACCGGGGCGGTGTCGTGGAACAGGCCGCGGCGGAAGAAGCGGCCCGGATCGCACGCGAGGAGTTGTCCGAGGCGCTGCGTCCGTGGCGGGAGAAGTTCCGGGACGTGCGGGTGGAGGAGCAGGTGGTGATGGAGAGTCCGGCACCCGCCCTCCTGCACGGCGTGGCGGGGGCGCAGCTGCTGATCGTCGGCCGTCGGCACCTCGGCCACGCGGTCCCGCGTATCGGCCATGTCGTCCACGCGGCCGTCCACCACGCGCCCTGCCCCGTGGCGATCGTGCCGCACGAGTGACCGCTCCGCACGGACGAGCCGGACCCGCCGGCAGAAAGGACGCGTACGCGATGACGACCGACCGAGCAAACGGATCCGGCGCCGAGCCGGCACGGCCCCGCAGCGACCTGGGCCGACGCACCGCACTACGCCGGCAGCAGCTGGGGCTGACCCGCGAGGAGGTCGCGGCCCGGGTCGCCGCCTCGCCCGGCTACCTCCGGTACGTCGAGGAGCACGGGGGCCGAACCGAGCATCGGGTTCCTGCTGCGTCTCGCCGGTGCGCTCAACACCTCTGTCGCCGAGCTGACGGGCCGTACCGCCGACCTTCCGGCGGGCTTCGGCAAGGCCGGCGCGCACCCCGAGGTGCTGGCGCTCGGCCCCGACGAATGCCGGGAACTGCTCTCCACCCACGGCGTCGGCAGGGTGGCCGTCACCCTCGACGACGCCCCCGCAGTCTTCCCCGTCAACTACACCGTCGTCGACAACGTGATCGCCTACCGCACCCAGCCGGGCTCCGGCCCGGCCGCGGCGGCCGGCCATGAGGTCGCGCTGGAGGTGGACCACATCGACGAGGCGTTCAGCCAGGGCTGGAGCGTCCTGGCCGTAGGCCCCGCCGAGGTCGTCACCGGCTTCTACGAGTCCCGCACGTTCGAGGAGCGGGCGTACTCTGCGCCTTGGGCAGGGAGTGGCCGGTCCCAGTGGATCGCTATCCGACCGACCCGGCTCAGCGGGCGACGGATCCGCGTCCCGGGGGCGCCGACATCGCCGACCGGCAGCCCCGACAGCGGCGCGGGCGCGTGAACGGCTCGGCTACGCCGCGCGATACCGCCCCGGAGCGAACTCCGGCCGACGGACCGGTAGACCTGATGGACCGGTAGACCGGCCGATCGAGCCCAAGCACCACAGGAGCGGTCAGGAAAGGCACCGTGGGAGTGCCTCAGGCGGGCACCACAGGCACCACTCAGGCGAACACCGCCGGGCCCGTTCGGGCAGGCACCGCCGGGCCGCTCAGGCGACCACCGCCGGGCCGTTCAGGGCGGTGCGGGCCGGACGCACGCGCCTGCGCCGCCCAGATCGATCAGCCGGTGCCGGGTGGCCAACAGCCGGCGGGCGACGACGTCGAGGACTTGGCGGGTCACCGCCAGCCCCAGTACCGGGTCCGCTTCGCAGAGCGCACGCACCGCGGTCGCGTCGAACTCATGGGCCCGGACGAGGGTGAACGCCTCCGCGCCCATCCGCCAGCGGTACGGCGGCACCAGCCACGACCAGCCCAGCAGGTCCCCCGGGCCGAGCAGATCGACGACCGCCGGCCGCCGGCCGGCCACGTGGACGTCGAGGTTCACCGAACCGGTGCGGAGGATCCAGAACTGGTCGGCGGCTCCGCCCTCCTCGAAGATGTGGGTGCCTTCCGGGAAGGTCACCTCGTGGGCGAATGCCAGCAGGCGTTCCCGTCCGTTGGGCGGGAGTCGCTGGAGCAGTGGCGTGGTGGCCATGACGGCCCTCCTCATCACCGTCAGTGAAGCGCGTGGCGACGCCGGGGACGAGTCCCGGTCGGCCCCGACCCCATGGGCCGAACGACCCTTCAACCAGGCAACTCGCCCCATGCCCCGCCGGCGCCGCCGGTGGCAGGTTCGGCACTGGAGACCCGTACACGAACGAGGTGAGGGCGGTGAAGGCACACCTGGGCGATCAGATCGTGGTCGCATGCCCGACCACGGGGACCACCCGGCGGGACGGGGAAGTCGTCGGCCTGCACCACGAGGACGGCACCCCGCCCTACGACGTCCGATGGTCGGACACCGATCAGATCTGGCTCTTCTTCCCTGGCCCCGACACCCGTATCCGACACACCGACTGCCCTTCGGGGGCTGCACCGCCGCGCACCGCCACTCCGGCGGAGGTGTGACATGGGCGGCCCGGTCCTCGTCGGGCTGGACGGCACCGGCAACAGCGTGCCTGCGGTGCGCTGGGGCGCCGAGGAGGCGGCCGTCCGCAACCTCCCGCTGCACCTCCTGCACTCCTGGGTCTCCCCACCCTGGCCGGCCGCCTCCGACGGGGAGGAGACCGACCGGCACAAGTACGGCTCCGACGTCCTCGACCGGGCCGAGGCCATGGCCAAGGAACTGCATCCCGGGATTCCGGTGAAGGCCGAGCAGGTCGCCGAGGAAGCTGCTGACGCGCTGGCGGAACGCAGCGGGGAGTCCACACTGCTGGTCCTCGGATCGCGCGGGCACGACAGCATCGCCGGCTTCCTGATGGGCTCGGTGAGCCTGCGGGTCCTGGGGCGCGCAGAGTGCCCCGTGGTCACTGTCCGCGAGGAGGAGTCATCCGTCGGCCCCGGCCCCGAGATCGTCGTCGGCGTCCAGGAGACGGCCACCGAAGGCGACACCGTGCTCGCCTACGCGTTCACGACGGCCTCGGCGCACCACACAGGGCTACGCGCAGTACGCGCCTGGCGGTCCGCGACCGTCCTCGGCGACGACTCCGCCCGTCCGCTGGACGACGTGGAGCGCGCGGCGGACGAGCGGGAGTTGCTCTCCGCACGTCTCACCCTGTGGCGGAAGGAGTTCCCCGACGTCCGGGTGATCGAGCAGGCAGCCCACGGCAGGGCCGTACCCGTGTTGCTCAGCGCCTGCTCGCGGGCCGGGCTGCTGGTCATCGGGCGCCGGACACAACGCACACCGATGCCCCTCGGGCCGGCCGTGCTCGCCGTCCTGCACCACTCCCGCTGCCCGGTGGCGGTCGTTCCTCGGGAGTGAGCACCCAACACGGGCCCGAGGCGGCGCCGGCCTCGGTAGCCACCACCGGCCGCGTCAGTAGTGACAACTGCCGGCGTCAGTAGTCACAACCGTTGAGGCCGCGGTAGACGAAGCGGGTCAAGGTCTCGGTCACTTCCTCGTCGCTGGACGCGCCGGCGTGCTGCTGCCAGGTCTGCAGGAAGGTGTGGACCAGGGAGAACGCCATGCGCAGGGCGACCTCCGGCGAGGCGGGTAGTTGGCGCCCGGCGTCGGTTACGCAGGTCACGTGGTCCAGGACGTCGGCCATCTCGCTCGTGGTGAACCTGGCGAGCGTGGCGGCGAAGCTCTCGCTGACCAGCGCCGCCTCCTGCATGGCGCGCATCGTCGCGGCGTGCTCCCGGTAGAGGCGGACGTAGATCGCGATGTGCTCGCGGACCGCCGCCGGGTCGGTGAAGTCCGACCGGTGCCCGGGAGCGGAGGTCGATGTGTCGCTCTCGGCCGACATGTCGGCCATCAGGGATTCGAGGAGGGCTTCCTTGCCCGCGAAGTGGTTGTAGAAGGAGCCCGCCGCACGCCCCGCTTCGGCGGTGATGTCCGTGATCTTCGTGTTCAGGTAGCCACGTTCGGCAAACACCCGCTTGGCGGCGGCCTTCAGCGCGGCCTCGGTCTCCGCCGCCCTCTCCTTGCGCTTCACGGCACCTCCTTGACTCGGAACAGTATCAACGAACATACTGAATCCAGATTCAGTGAATATGGATTCAGAATCGGAGTGCAGTAATGGACGTGATCATCGCGGGCGCCGGCCCCACCGGCCTGACCCTGGGCATCGAACTCGCCCGGCGAGGGCTCGACATACGCGTCATCGACCAGGCCGACGAGCACTTCGCCGGATCGCGGGGCGACGGCCTCCAGCCACGCACGCTCGAAGTCTTCGAGGACCTCGGCGTCCTCGACGCGGTCCTCCGGCACGGACGCGTGGTACCGACGGTCCGCGTCCACCTCGACGGAACCCACGTCATGGACCGGCGGACGGCCGAACTCCTTGAGCCGACCCCCGACGTGCCGTACCCGAACGCCTGGGTCCTCGGCCAGTCCCAGACCGAGAGCATCCTGCGGGACCGACTCGCCGAGCTCGGCACGCACGTCGAACTGAACACCGCGCTGGTCGACTTCACCCAGGACGAGAGCGGGGTGACGGCACGCCTGTCCACCGGCGAGACCGTACGCGCCTCCTACCTGGTGGGCGCCGACGGCGGACGCAGTACCGTCCGCAGGACCTTGGGCATCCCCTTCCAGGGGACGACGGACGAATCCCTCCGGATGCTGCTCGGTGACGTGGCCGCCGAGGGACTGGATCACGCGTGGAGCTACTGGTTCGCCCGCGCGGACGCCCCCGGGGTCGGAGTCGGTCTGAGCCCGCTGCCGAGCACGCCGGGACTGTTCCAGTTCAACGCGCCGCTCTCCGAAGGCGACGACGAAGCCTCACTGGCAACCCTCCAAGGCATGTTGGACGCGCTCGGCGCGAACGTCCGGCTGACCCGAATGGCCTGGTCGACCGTCTGGCGGCCGAACATCCGCCTGGCCGAACGCTTCCGCGTGGGCCGGGTCTTCCTCGCGGGCGACGCCGCCCACGCACATCCGCCCACCGGCGGACAGGGCCTCAACACCGGCGTACAGGACGCCTACAACCTCGGCTGGAAGCTGGCCGACGGCTCACCCGACCTGCTCGACAGCTACGAAACCGAACGACGCGCGACAGCCGCCAAGGTCCTCGACGTCAGCTCCCAACTTCTGCGACGGTACCGGGAAGGAACCGAGGACGCCCACGAACGCGGGGCGAACACCCGCCAGTTGGACGTGACCTACCGGACGACCGAAGGCCGGATCGTCGCGGGCGACCGCGCACCGGACGCCCCCGTCACCGACGCCAACGGCAAGACGGTCCGACTCTTCGACCTCTACCGCGGCCCCCATGCCACCCACCTGACGTTCGGCACGCCCGCCCCGGACCGGCCCCACGCCTACGCCGTCCTGCGCCCCGGCCACACCTCACCCGGCCCCCACGTCATCGACACCCACGGCCACGCCCACCGCGCGTACGACGCCTCGGACGGCACGTCCCTCCTCATCCGCCCCGACGGCTACATCGGCCGACGCCAGAAGGAAACCGACCTCGCTGGGGCGGGTGCCACCGCGGATGGCCACCGACGCGATCGCCCCGTCGGCCAGTAGCCCGTAGCCCGTAGCGCAGCGGCGGCACGGGCCACTGGCCGGCGTCGGCCCGCGGGGTCGCTGCTCACAAGGTGTCCTTCGGCTCCTCGCACTACCGTGGAGGGTGTGGCCGGGCCACGGATACCGGCCGTGGTGGAGGCTTGCCGTGGGCGAGGACTACTGGCGTACGGAGGAGGGGCTGCGCCCGCTCCTGCACGGATTGCCGGACGAGCTCTCGGAGCGGCTGCGCGCGGTGGAGAAGGTGAGCAGCCGGTCGCAGCACCTGCTGCTCGAAGCGGTGCTGACGGTGGGCGCGGGGCTGGAGCTGCCGCAGGTGCTGCGCCACATCGTCGAGGCCGCCGTCGTGGTCGCGGACGCGAAGTACGGCGCGCTCGGTGTGATCGGCGCGGATGGCAGGCTCACGCAGTTCCTGCCCGTCGGGCTGACCGAGGAGCAGTTCAAGGCGATCGGCCCCTTGCCGGCCGGCCACGGGATCCTCGGCGAGTTGATCCGCCACCCCGCACCGCTACGGCTGAGCGAACTGGGCGACCATCCCGCGTCCTACGGACTCCCGCCGAACCACCCGGCGATGCACTCGTTCCTGGGGGTACCGGTCAGAGTCCGGGACGAGGTGTTCGGAAATCTGTACCTGACCGAGAAACGCGGTGGCCAGCCGTTCACCGACGACGACGAGACGCTGCTGTCGACGCTGGCGGTGGCAGCCGGAGTGTCCATCGAGCACGCGCGGCTCTTCGAAGGGGCCCGCTACCGCCAGGAATGGTTGGAGGCCAACCACGAGATCGTGGCCGGGTTGCTGCCGGGCGCGGAGGAGCAGGACGTACTGTCCACGATCGTCGACCACGCCGTGCGGATCCTCTCCGCCGACCTCGGAGTCCTGGCCCGGCCGATGGAAGGCGACCGCTTGCGCATGGAACTGGCCTCCGGCGTCGACTCCGAAGCCCACCGCGGCCTGGTCCTTCCCCGCCGCGGGTCGTTCGCGGGCGCCGCACTGGCCGCCAGGCGTCCGCTGATCAGCGCGGACGTCGAGCACGACCCCAGGATCACCACCGGTCCGCCCCGCTGGTGGGGGCTGGGGCCGGCCGTGGCGGTTCCCATGGCGACCGGCGAGAAGGTCCGTGGCGTGCTGCTCCTGGCGCGACTCCGGGGGCGCGCCCCGTTCACCGAACCCGAGACCGCACCGTTGCTGACGTTCGCCGGACAAGCCGCGCTCGCCATGGAACTGTCCGAGCAACGAGCGGCCGCGGAGCAGGTGAGGCTGCTCGGGGACCGCGACCGCATCGCCCGCGACCTGCATGATCTGGCCATTCAGCGGCTCTTCGCGATCGGGATGACGTTGCAGAGCGCGGTGCGCTTCGTCGATCACCCGGAGGCGAGCGAGCGACTACTGCGCGCGGTGGACGACCTGGACGAGACCATCAAGATCATCCGGTCCACCATCTTCGGGCTGCGCGCCCGGGACGTGACCCGCGGGCGGCAGGGGCTGCGGGCCCGAACGGTCGCCACGCTGGAAGAAGCCACCCGCACGCTGGGGTTCACGCCGTCGCTCCATATGGAGGGCCTGCTGGACACCGACGTACCGGAGGGGCTCGCCGAACACGTCCTGGCGGCGCTCGGGGAAGCCCTCAGCAACGTCGCCCGACATTCCCGGGCGAGCGCGGCGGACGTCTCCCTGATCGCCCGTGCCGGTCGACTCACCCTGACCGTGGCCGACAACGGAGTGGGGATCCCCGAGGGCGGCCACCGCAGCGGTCTGCTCAACCTCGCCAAACGGGCCGAGAGTTCCGGCGGCGGGATGACCGTCGAGACTCCGGCGGACGGCGGCACCCGCCTGGTGTGGTCGGCCACGCTTCCCGTCTGACACCGCACGCAGGCGCTGCGCGGTGGGCACTTGCTTCAAGTGCACTTGAAGGTTCTAGCGTGTCCCGCATGACGGTGATCGACAGCTCCCCCATGAAGTCGCCCCCCGTGGACGTCTGTGTGTCCGCGGGGCAGGCCCATCCGCGACCCGACGGCCAGGATCGCTACACGATCAGCGAGGTCGCGGCGTTCACCGGGCTCAGGGCCCATACCCTGCGCTGGTACGAGCAGATCGGTCTGATGCCGCACGTCGAGCGGTCGCACAACGGCCAGCGTCTCTTCGGCAACAGGGACCTGGACTGGCTCGCCTTCGTGGGCAAGTTGCGGCTGACCGGGATGCCGGTCGCCGACATGGTCCGCTTCGCGGAGCTGGTCCACCAGGGCGAGGCCAGCTTCGGCGAGCGGCGGGAAATTCTGGAAGAGACCCGGCACAAGGTCGCCGCGCACATCGCGGAACTACAGGACACCCTCACCGTCCTCGACGCCAAGATCAACTTTTACACGGGCGCCCACCAGGCGCCGGAAAGGGCCTGAGCGCCACCATGAGCAACACCATCGAACCGATCAACAAGGTCGAGCTGGGCACCGGTGGCCCCCTCGTCGGCGTCCAGGGCTTCGGTGCCATGGGCATCAGCGCCGCCTACGGAGCGACGGACGACGCGGCGGCCCGCGACACCCTGGAGGCCACCGTCGAGGCGGGCGTCACCCTCATCGACACCGCCGACATGTACGGCATGGGCGCCAATGAGGAGTTCCTCGCGCCGTTCGTCGCCGCGCACCGCGACGAGATCACGCTGGCCACCAAGTTCGCCTTCGAGTTCCGCGCCGACGACCCGAGCCACCGGGCCATCCGCAACGATCCCGCGTACCTCAGGCAGGCCGTCGAGGCGAGCCTGCGCCGCCTGGACGTCGAGGTCATCGACCTCTACTACATGCACCGCCGCGACCCCGCCGTGCCGCTCTCCGAGTCCGTCGGCACCATGGCCGAACTGGTGCGGGAAGGCAAGGTCAAGCACCTCGGCCTGAGCGAGGTCACCGGTGCCGAACTGCGCGAGGCGCACGCCATCCACCCGATCACCGCCCTGCAGTCGGAGTGGTCGGTCTTCAGCCGGGACGTCGAGCGCAGCGCGGTGGGCGCGGCGGCCGAGCTCGGGGTCGCCTTCGTGCCGTACTCGCCGCTCGGCCGGGGCTTGCTGACCGGTACCTTCACCGACGCCGGCAAGGAGCTCTCCGGCAGCGACTTCCGGCAGCTCCTGCCGCGCTTCACCGGCGACAACGCCAAGGCGAACGCCGCCCTCCTTGCGCCCCTGCACAAGATCGCGGCCGACCATGGCGCCACCACGGCGCAGATCGCCCTGGCCTGGGTGCAGCAGCGGGCCCAGGTGCACGGTCTGACCGTCGTACCGATCCCCGGAACGCGCAAGCGCAGCCGCCTCCAGGAGAACGCCGCGGCCACCCGGATCACGCTGGCCGCCGAGGAGTTGGCGCTGCTGGAGCCGATCGCCGGTCAGGTAGCGGGCGACCGCTACTCGGACATGTCACTCACCTCCGTAGGCCGGGAGGCCCAGGGCCCGTCGTCAGAGTGATCTCGGGCAGGGGAACGCGGTCGGATGTCACGGCCTGTCAGGCGGATCGGGGATCAAGGTCTGACAGGTCGCGGCGCCTGGTGCGGTGCGGCGCAAGGCACCCCCGACGGTCGGGGCCGCCCGCTCGCGGACCGCGCCGTCACCTCCGAGGTGTTCCGTCGTATGTGACGGCTGACTGGACGGCGGGCATGCCGGTTCCCCATCCGGACCGGCGGCTGCGTGCCACTGCCGTGGCATGCTCCCCCCATGGATGAGGATCTCCGGAAAGAGCCAACGCCAGGGTTGTGGGGGCGCATCGCGGGTGCCTGGGCGATCGCCTTCGGCATGCTGCACTTCTACTGGGCGCTGGGCGGGAGTTGGGGCCTGAGCGTCTCGGCGGGGCCGCTGGCCGAGGAACGCCCCGGGTGGTTCGTCGCGGTGGGCCTGTGGGGTGTGGGAACGCTGTGCCTTGCCGGTGGTGTGCTGGGATGGCTCCTCACCAGGCCGCGGTGCCCTGGCGTGGCCGGACGGGCGGTCAAGGCACTGGGCTGGTGTGCCTGCACCGTGCTGCTGGTGCGTGGTCTCGCCATCGAGGCGCTGCTGCTGACCGACGCAGCGGGCCAAGGGATGAACGTGAGCCCGGATCAGCGGCTCTGGACGCTGGTGTTGTGGAACCCCTGGTTCCTGGCCGGCGGTCTCGCCTTCGGCCTGGCCGCTCGGAAGTTCGGCAGAGCGGAGCGCCTGAGTGAAGGTGCCGCCTGACGGTACGCGAGGTACTACGGGTCGCCCCTGACGGGGCACGTGCTGGTGAAGACTGTGGTCATGGAGTTCTTCTGCTACCACCGCGATCGGCCGGGCTCCTTGGCGCTGCGCCGGGAACTGCTGGAAGAGCACTGGTCCTACATGGACCGGTACGCGACGGAGATGATCGCCCGCGGCCCGACCCTCGCCGGCGACGACGACACCCCCACCGGCAGCGTGCACATCCTCGACCTGCCCGATCCCGCCACCGCCCGCGCGTTCGCCTTCGACGAGCCCGGCTATCAGGCCGGCGCGTACCGGGACGTGCTGCTGCGCCGGTGGCACAACACGCTGGGGCGCACCATGTGGGACTTCCCCGGTGGCCGGACCGGCGGCAGCCGCTACCTGGTGCTCGGCCTCGGCACGGGACCGGCGGCCGACCTCGCCGTGCCGCCCGACCAGGACGAGCTGATCGCGTACGGGCCGCTGCTGTCCGACGACGGCGCCACCTGGCTGGGTACCGCGGCCCTGGTCCGGGCGCCGGACCCGGACGCGGCACGGGCCGTCCTGGCGCCGGACCGGTACGCCGATATCGAGGTCCACAACTGGCAGTTCGGCGGGCGGCCGTCATGAAGCGAGGCGTCGCCCGCGTGCCGGCTCGTTGCCTGAGCCGTCGCAGTCGCCCGCGTGCCGCCGCCTGGCCCGAGCCGTCGTCGCCGGATCCGGGAGGGCGTCCCTAGGGGGCCCGTTGCGTGCCGGTCCCCACGCCGCGCTGTGTGGCCAGTACCGCCGCCTGGATGCGGCGCTCGACGCCGAGTTTGGCCAGTAGGCGGGAGATGTGGTTCTTGACGGTTTTCTCGGACAGATAGAGTCGCGCGCCGATCTGACGATTCGTCAGCCCTTCCCCGATCAGTTCGAGGATCTCCCGCTCCCGCGCCGACAGCCCGGACAGCGCGTCCTCCTCGGGCCGGGTGTCGTCCTCCTCGCCCCGCAGCCGGCGCATCAGCCGCGCCGTGGTCGCCGGGTCGAGCATCGAACGCCCCGTCGCGACGGTGCGCACCGCGGCGACCAGGTCCGCCCCCTTGATCTCCTTGAGGACGTATCCGGAGGCGCCGGACATGATCGCGTCGAGCAGCGCGTCGTCGTCATCGAACGAGGTGAGGATCAGGCAGGCCACCCCCGGCAGCCGCGAGCGCAGCTCACGGCAGACGGAGACCCCGTCGCCGTCCGGAAGGCGAACGTCGAGCACTGCCACGTCGGGCCGCAGCGCGGGTCCCCGGGCCAGCGCGTGGTCGGCCGTCCCGGCGTCGCCCACCACCTCGATGTCGGGCTCCGCATCGAGCAGGTCCTGTACGCCGCGTCGGACGACCTCGTGGTCGTCGACCAGGAACACCCGGATCGGCCGCCGCGGTGAGAAGGTACCCGTCTCGCTCATGAGGCCCTCCGTTCCGTGAAACCGGGCCCCCGCTCCATCGTGGCTCCGCCCGAGGTGGTGTGCCAGGGCCGAACGGTCCCGGCCCGGTTCCGCCGAGCGCATACCGGCCCCCGTTCCGGGACCGTTCGGCCCTCTCCCGCCGCGGCCCGGGATGACACGCTCGGGGCAGCAGCGGAAAGGGGTGCGCGATGCCTCTGCTGAAGCCTCACCCGCCGTGGCGGCGCGACTCCATGCGGCGGGGCACGGACGTGGCGCAGTCCTGGATGACGCTGATCGCCGGGCTGCTGATCGTCGTGGGAGCGCCGACCGTCGGGGTGACGGCCGGCCGTGCCGTCGCGACGGCGGCCCAACAGCAGCGCGCGGAGTGGCACCGCGTCACCGCCGTGGTGACCCAACAGCCGCCCGCCCGCCTCAGTTTCGACACCGGGGGCGGCGCTGGTGGCCGGGTGCACACGACGGTGCGGTGGGTGGCCCCGGACCACAGGGCGCGGACGGGTGAAGCGGCCGTGCCGCCCGGCGTGCACGTCGGAGATCGGACGCCGGTGTGGTTGGACCGGCACGGAGCGCTGGTACGGGACCCCAGTACACCGGCGGACACCATGGCCATGAGCGTGGCAGCCGGCACCGTGGCCGCGTGCGGCGCCGGTCTGCTGGTCTTCGGTGCGGACAGGGCCGGCGGCCACCTGCTGGATCGCAGGCGCTCGGCCCAGTGGGAGCAGGAGTGGGCGGCACTGGACGCGGAACGACGGCACCACCGTCAGTGACCGTACGGAGGCCCGCGGCAGTCAGGGCAGCGGGTCGCCGCGGCCCGCGGTCCCCCCGGGTCCCCCGTACGCGCCCTCGTACCGGTGGGTGAGTCGGCTGACGACGGCGGTGACTCCGTCGATCTGCCGGGTCATCCGCACCAGGACGGCCACCTGGCCACTGCTGTCCAGGCATCCTGCGAGCGTCACCACGCCGTCGTGGACGGCGACGTCGATGCTCCGTGGCCCCAGCCACATCATCCGCACCACGATCTCGTCGATGACCTCGTCCCGGATCTCGTCGTCGGAGCGGGCGAAGAGCCGGAGCACATCGCGCCGGGTGAGCATGCCGACGAGGCGGGCCTCCTCGTCCACGACCGGGAGCCGCTCGATGCCGTACGAGGTCATCAGGCGGGCGGCCCGGATGACCGAGTCGTCGGCGCGGACGGTACGGGCCGGAGCGGACATCAGGGCCTGCGCGCAGCGGTCCGGGGAACTGTCTCCGGTACGCCGCGCCCGTTCCAGGTCCGTCGCGGAGACGACCCCGATCACCTTGTCGTCGGCGTCGACCACCGGCACGCCGTTGATGCCGAACTCGGCCATCCACCGCACCATTTCGGCCACCGACGTCCCGCCGTACGCGCGGACGACGTCGCCGGTCATGACGGCCCCGACCCGTCGGCGCTTCATCTCGGTTCCCTTCTCCACGCGGTGTGCCGACCCTCGCCGGTCCCGCGAGGTGCGCCGTACGCCCGCGTTCCGCGCAACCGGGCCGCCGCCTCAGCCGGCCACCGTGCGCCGCTCCCCCGCCGGAACGATATGGACGTCGAACGTCACGTCCACCACGCCCTCCACCGCCCGCACCAGACGGGCCGCGACGGGCAGCAGCGCGCTGGCGCGGATCGGTCCGTGCAGTGTCACCACGCCGTCCACGACGCGCACTTCGACTGTCCCGGGCGTACCGGTGAACAGCCGGTCGACGATCTCCGTCCGCACCTCCGCCGCCAGTTCCTCGTCGGAGCGCAGGAAGACCTTCAGCAGGTCCGCGCGGCTGACGATGCCCTCCAACATGCCGCGACTGTCGACCACAGGCAGTCGCTTGACGGACTTGCGCACCATCGTCCGCGCCGCCTGGGCGAGGGTGTCGCCGGCGTGCACGGTCAGCGCCGGGGCGCTCATCACGTCACCCGCGGTCAGTCCGCCGGCCTTGCGCAGATCGTCCAGCCGCTGCTGCTCCACCCGTTCCGGTACCGCGTTCCGGAACTCCTCCTTGGGCAGCAGATCGGCCTCGGAGACGACGCCGATCACCCGTCCCTCCCCTGCGAGCACCGGCAGGGCACTGACCTTCCACTGCTCCATGATGGCGACGATCTCCTTGAAGCCGGCCCCTTGACCGACGGCGACCACCGTCTGGGTCATCACCTCGCCGACGGTGTGCGGGTTGTGCGTCATGACGCCTCCTCCCCACGGCTGCGGTCGTCCCGGGGCCGTGACACCTTCAGCGTGCGGTCGCCCGCCCGCCCCCGGCAGGGGCCGTCCGGCCCTACCTCCCGCCGATCGGCCGGGGCGCCCACCGCAGAGGCCACAGGGGCCACAGAACGAACACAGTCACGGAGGTCACGCAGGTCACGGAATCGACCCCTGCGCAGGCGGAACGACAGGCACCGACGCAACGCCCGTCACGTCGTACTCCACGTCGACCACCCCCTCGATGCTGCGCACCAGACGTGCCACCACAGGCACCAACGACCGGTCACGCAGGTGCCCGCTCAGTGTGACCACCCCGTCCGCGACCACGACGTGCAAGTCCTTCGTCGGCACGGCGAAGAGCTTCGCGAGCACCCCCCGCACCTCTTGCGCGAGGTCGTCATCGGACCGCAGGAACACCTTCAGCAGATCGGCACGGCTGACGATGCCCACCAGCAGCCCGCCGCCGTCCACGACCGGCAGCCGTTTGACCGATGCCTGTGCCATCGTGCGCGCTGCCTGGGCCAACGTGGCGTCGCTGTGCACCGTCACCGCGGGGCTGGTCATCAGCTCCCCGGCGGTCACGGCCTCCGCCCGGCGCACGTCATCGACCAACCGCAACCGCTCAAGTACGTCCGCCTCCGCCTCCCGGAACCCCTCCTTGGGCAGCAGATCGGCCTCGGACACCACGCCGACCACCCGCCGCTCGGCCGAGACCACCGGCAGGGCGCTCACATGCCACCGCCGCAGGGTCTCGACGATCTTCTTGAAGCCGGCCGCCCGGTCGACGGCCGCCACGGGCTGCGTCATGACGTCGCTGACGCGGTGCGGGGTGTTCGGCATGGTGGCGGGCCTCCTCGGGAGCAGCTCCGCGCCGCACGGTCGTCGGGTGGCCGAACGGCGCGCCCGGTCGGGCAGCACTCCCCAGCCTGCGTCCCGGCACGCCGGTCGGAAAGGGCCGTCCGGCCCCACATCGGATGAGGACACCGACCCGCCGGCGCCCCCATTCGGCCCCCACGCCCGCCCGCACCGGCCCAGGACTCCGTACCGTCGACGCATGGCGGACGACCACGGAGGCAGGAGTCGGGTACCCGGGAGCCTGTCGAAGGCACGGTACGAGCGCGAGCTGTACCGCCTCCAGACGGAGCTGGTGAAGCTCCAGGAGTGGGTCCGCGCCGAGGGCGCCCGGCTCGTCGTGGTCTTCGAGGGGCGCGACGCGGCCGGCAAGGGCAGCACCATCAAGCGCGTCACCGCCCCCCTCAACCCCAGGGTGGCGCGCATCGTCGCGCTCCCCCGGCCCACCGAACGCGAGCGCACCCAGTGGTACTTCCAACGCTATGTGGAGCATCTGCCCGCGGCGGGCGAGATCGTGCTGTTCGACCGCAGCTGGTACAACCGGGCCGGCGTCGAGCGGGTCATGGGATTCTGCACACCCACCGAGTACCAACGCTTCCTCCACCAGTGCCCGGTCTTCGAGCGCATGCTGGTCGAGGACGGCATCCTGTTGCGCAAATACTGGTTCTCGGTCAGCGACGACGTGCAGGAACAGCGCTTCCGTCAGCGCCTGGACGACCCCACCCGCCGCTGGAAACTCTCCCCGATCGACCTCGAATCACTGACCCGTTGGGAAGACTACTCACGGGCCAAGGACGACATGTTCGTCCACACCGACCTCCGCGAGGCACCGTGGTACGTCGTCGAGAGCGACGACAAACGCCGAGCCCGCCTCAACATGATCGCCCACCTGCTGTCGACGGTGCCGTACCGCGACGTCACCCCGCCCGTTCTCGAACTACCGCCCCGCCCACCGAGCACCGGCTACCGACGACCACCACGCGACCTGCAGACCTACGTTGCCGACCATTGCGCCGACCTGGAGACGTGAAGCGGGGGCGAGGGAACGCCGGAGCGCAGTGGCCATCAGGCCAGCGATCTCACAGATAATTTCAAGAGCTTCACATAAAGTGTGTGATGTCTTAGGGTGAGGGCACGGCGGAGAGGCCGCTGCGGAAACGAACGGGGCGTGCCCACGATGCGAGCGAGTCGCGGCTCCGAGGCCGAGGTGGAGGAGCGCCGGCAGGCGGTCCTGCGCCACGTCGCCCAGGAAGGCGAGATCCGGATCGCCGATCTCGCCGAGCGGATGCGCGTCAGCGTGATGACCATGCACCGGGACCTGGACAACCTCCACGAGCGGCAGTTGCTGCGCAAGGGCCGCGGAGTGGCGACGGCCTTCTCCAACGTCACGATGGAGAGCGCGCTGCGCTTCCGGGAGAACGCCAACGTCGCGCTCAAGACCGCCATCGCGGACGCGCTCGTGGCGGAGGTCTCCCCCGGTGACACGGTGCTGATCGACTGCGGCTCCACGCTCTTCCCGCTCGCCCGCCGGCTCACCTCCGTCGAAGGGCTCCGCGTGATCACCAACTCGCTGCGGGTCACCTCCCTCCTGGCCGGCTCCCCGGCCGAGGTCACGCTGCTCGGCGACCGCTACTACGAGGACTTCGAGTCCTGCGCCGGACCGCAGTCCCGCCGTCAACTCCAGGACATCCGGGCCACCATCGCCTTCGTCACCGCCACCTCGGTCCGCGACGGCCGGCTCTACCACCCGGTACGCGCATACGCCGAGACCAAGCAGGCGTATCTCCAGGCCGCCGACCGCGCCGTACTCGCCGTCGACCACAGCAAGTTCGGCCGCACCGCCACCTACCCGTACGGCGACGTCAGCGGCTACGACCTGCTCGTCACCGACGCCGACACCCCGGAGCGCGAACTGAAGCCCGTCCGGGACCTCGGCGTCGAGGTCCGCACCGTCGACGTCTGCACCGACGTCTCCCAGAGCTGAGCCGATTCGAACCGCGGCTCACCCCCGCCCCCGGCGCATCCCCCGAGAGAGGCCCCGAGTCCATGCGTGCTGTCGTCATCCACACCCCCGGGCACTACGAGGTCACCACCGTCGACGATCCCGCCCCCGGCCCCGGCGAGGTCGTCGTCGCGCCCGCCGCGGTGGGCATCTGCGGCACCGATGTGCACATCGTCCAGGGGGAGTTCGCCCCCACCCCGTACCCGATCATCCCCGGCCATGAGTTCACCGGCGAGGTCGTCGCGCTGGGCGCGGGCGTGACCGGAGTGCGCACCGGGGAGCAGGTCGCCGTCGACCCGTCACTGTTCTGCGGGGCCTGCCACTACTGCGCGAACGGCCACGGCAACCTCTGCGAGAACTGGGGCGCGATCGGGGACACCGTGGACGGCGCGATGGCGGAGTACGTCAAGGTGCCGGCCGCCAACTGCTACCCGCTGCCGGAGAACGTCGACGTCACGCACGGCACGCTGATCGAGCCGCTGTCGTGCGCGGTGCGCGGATTCGACGTCCTGCCGCGCCGCCTCGGCGACCACTACCTCGTCTACGGCGCCGGCACCATGGGCCTGATGATGCTCCAGCTCGCCAAGGCCGCCGGCGCGGCGTCCCTCTCGGTCGTCGACATCAACAAGGACCGGCTGGAGATCGCCGAACGACTGGGCGCGGACGCCACCGCGACGGACGCGCCCTCCCTGAACCGGCCGCAGGGCTGGGAGACCGTCATCGACTGCACCGGTGTCATCCCCGTCATCGAGGACGGTCTCACCCGGGTCCGGCGCGGGGGCACCTTCCAGCAGTTCGGCGTCGCGCCGTCCGCCGCCACGGCGTCCTTCTCGCCGTTCCGGGTCTACAACGACGAGATCACCATCGTCGGATCGATGGCCGTCCTGCACAGCTTCGGCCGCGCCGTCGACCTGATGGCCAAGGGCGTCATCGACGCCGACACGATGATCACCCACCGCTACCCCCTGGACGAATTCGGCACCGCCCTCCGGACGTTCCGCAACGGCTCCGGCCGCAAGATCCAGCTCCGTCCGCAGCCCTGAACTCCCCTACCCCCCCGTCTCGTTGTACGGAAGCGACTTCGTCATGCCCACAGTTGCCGGGGTGGACTCCTCTACCCAGTCCTGCAAGGTCGTCGTCTGCGACGCCGGCACCGGAGAGATCCTGCACCGCGGCCGCGCCACCCACCCCGAGGGCACCGAAGTCGCCCCCGAGACCTGGTGGCAGGCGCTCCTCGAAGCCGGCGACGGCCTCCTGGAACACGTGGATGCCGTCGCGGTCGCGGGGCAGCAGCACGGCCTGGTGGCCCTGGACGCGGCGGGGCAGCCGGTGCGCGACGCCCTGCTGTGGAACGACACCCGCTCCGCGCGGGCCGCGGCGGATCTCGTCGCTGACCTCGGCGGGCCGGAGAAGTGGGCCGAGGCGGTCGGCACCGTACCGGTCGCGGCCCTCACCATCGCCAAACTGCGCTGGCTGGCCGAGCACGAACCGCGGCACGCGGACCGCACCGCGCGGGTGCTGCTACCGCACGACTGGCTGACCTGGCAGCTGTGCGGCGGGCCCGGGACGCGCGTCGAACCGGTCACCGACCGCGGCGACGCCTCGGGTACGGGCTACTGGTCCCCGGCCGAGGGCGCCTACCGCCCCGACCTCCTCGCCCTCGCCTTCGGCGGCCGCACTCCCGAACTGCCCCGCGTGCTCGGCCCGTACGAGGCCGCTGGCCGCACCCCGAACGGCGCCCTCGTGGCGGCGGGGACCGGCGACAACATGGGCGCGGCCCTGGGACTGGGCATCCAACCGGGCGACGTCGTCGTCTCGTTGGGCACCAGTGGCACGGCCTTCGCCCACTCCGCGCACCCCACCGGCGACCCCACCGGCGCGGTCGCCGGTTACGCCGACGCCACCGGCCACTTCCTGCCGCTGGTCTGCACCCTCAACGCCGCCCGGGTCCTCAGCTCCACCGCCCGCATGCTCGGCATCGCACTCGACGACCTCGGCCCCCTCGCCCGGGCGGCCGAGCCCGGCGCCGGCGGCCTGGTGCTCCTCCCCTACCTGGGTGGCGAGCGCACCCCCAACCTCCCCGAGGCCGCGGGCAGTCTGATGGGCATGCGCAAGGCGAACATGCACCCGCCGAACCTCGCCCGGGCTGCCGTCGAGGGCATGCTGTGCAATATGGCCGACGCCCTCGACCGGCTGCGTGCCCAGGGCGTCAGCGCCGGGCGCGTCCTCGTCATCGGAGGGGCCGCCAAGTCACCCGTGGTCGGTGAGATCGCCGCCGAGATCTTCGGCGTCCCCGTCACCGTGCCCGAACCCGAGGAGTACGTCGCCCTGGGCGCGGCCCGCCAGGCTGCCTGGGCACTGGCCGGTACACCCGAGCCACCACACTGGCCGCTCGCCGCAGCGCGCCGGATTCCCGCTCCGGCCGACCGCACCACCGGCCGCCGCATCCGCGAGGGCTACGCGCAGGCCCGGTCGCTGGTCTACGGATAGGCCCGGGACGGGAGTCCGGGGCCGACTTCGGGGAACGGTGTCGAGCCGCGGTGTGTCAGGTGAGGCTCGTGGCCTGTTCCCGGGCCTTCTGGGGCGCGTTCTCGCGGCGCGGGAGCAGCAGCGGGGTGGCCAGGAGGAGGACTCCGGCGGCGGCGATCGCGGTGCGGGGGCTGGTGAGGGCGGCCAGCAGACCCCACGCGGCGGTCAGGGCCGCGATGGTGGCGCTGCTGCTGACCGACCACGCGGACAGGGTGCGGGCGACCCGGTCCGCCGGTGTCTGGTCGAGCCGGTAGGTGGCCAGCACCGGGTTGAACACGCCACAGCAGGTCACCAGGCCGAGTTGGAGGGCGATGACGAGCGCGATCCCGGGAACACCGGGCCGGACGAACGCCAATCCCACCGGCCAGCACGCGCGCAGCGCACCGGCGGTGACGATCACCTTGTGCCGCCCGAACCGCGCCACGAGCGGGCGTGCCAGGCGTGAGCCGATGAGTCCGCCGATGCACGGCGTCGCGAACGCGAGACCGTACTGCCAAGGTGTGAACCCGAGGCGGCCCAGCATGAGTACGGCGAGCAGCGGCTCGGAGGCCATGATCAGACCGTTGCCCACGATCGCGTTGAAGAACAGCGGGCGCAGCCCGGGGTGGGTGAGGATGGAGCGCCATCCGGCGAACAGATCGCCTGCCCGCAGCCGCGGCGCGCCGGTCCGCACGGGGTGCGGTTCCGTCCCGCCGATGGCACGGATGCCCAGCGCCGAGAGCAGGTAGCTGACCGCATCGGCCACCACGGTCGTCATCGGGCCGAACATCCCGATCGCGGCCCCGCCGAGCGGTGGTCCGACCACGGTCGAGGTCCACATCGTGGACTCGAACCGGCCGTTCGCGACGAGCAGGTCCTCCGGCGGCACGAGCGCCTTCAGATACGCACCGCTGGCCGCGTTGAAGGCGATGTTGGCCGCGGCGACGACGACGGAGACGACGAGGAGCTGGGCGACGCTGAGCCAGCCGAGCGCGAACGCCGCGGGGACGCTCAGCAACGCTGCGAACCGGGCCAGATCCATCGCCACCATGACCGGCCGCTTACGGCGGAACTCCACCCACGGTCCGAGCGGCACCGCCACCACGGCCCCCACCGCCCGCCCCGCGGCGGACAGCGCCGCCACCTGGGCCGGCCCGGAGTGCAGCACGACGATCGCGATCAGGGGAAACGCACCGAACCCGAGCCATGTGCCGTACGAACTGACCGCATACGCCGACCACAGCCACCGGAACTGCCTGCCCAGCCCCCGCCTACGTGTCATACCCAACACACCTCACGCCGATCCGAACAACCACACGCTGACCCCCGGCATCAAAGCGGGTAGGGGTGGCAAGCTCAAACAACCGATCGGCCAGGAAAGCACAACCTTTCGTTGTGTCGTTACCATGGTCGGCGTGGATCTTGATGCTGTGCGCACCTTCATGGCTGTCGCGGACGCGGGGCGGTTCCAGGACGCTGCCGCCGAACTGTCGATCACCCAGCAGGCCGTCTCCAAACGCATCGCCACGCTGGAGAAGATCCTCGGCGTGCGGCTGTTCACCCGCGCCCCGCGTGGAGCGAAGCTCACCATCGACGGGCAGGCGTTCCTGCCGCACGCCCGCGACCTCGTACGGGCCGAAGCGCGGGCAGTCGCCTCCGTGTCTCCCGGCCGCCGCGCGTTGCGCGTCGACGTGATCGGCCGGCGGCTCGCTCCGGCGTCCCTGATGCGCGACTTCCATCGCGCGCACCCCGAGGTCGAGCTCGATGTCGTGACCCTCTTCGATGCCGACGCGGCCATCAACGCCATCCGGTCCGGCACCATCGACGCGTCCTTCCGCGCCGTCACCATGCCCGGCCGGCAGCTCCCCGACGACATCAGGGCCGCCCGGGTCTTCGACGAGCCCATCCAGCTCCTCACCGGACCGGCCCACGAGTTCGCCGCCGTCCGCGCGGTCACGCCCGCCGAACTCGTCGGGCACCGGATCTGGATGCCCGGTCTCGTCCCCGGAACCGAATGGGGTGCCTACTACGGTGACCTCGCCGCCGCGTTCTCGCTCACCATCGAGATCACCGGCCCCGACTTCGGCACCGAGCCCCTGCTGGACACCATCGCCGACTCCCGGTCACTGGCGACCTTCGTCGGCGAGCAGACACGCCTCGTCTGGCCCGCCGACCACGGCCTGCGACGCATCGCCGTGCGCGACCCGGCACCGGTCTACCCGCATTCACTGGTATGGCACCGCGACAACCCGCACCCGGCGCTTGCCGCACTCCGCGACCACTTCCGCTCCGAGCAGTGCGACCGCTCCGACACCGAGACCTGGACACCGACCTGGGCATAGCGGTCAGGACCACGGCGTTGCCCGGCACCAACAACATCGTGGGCCGAGAACACGTCCGGCCTCCGGCGACGCCACCCCCGTCCGTGTCCCGTGCCTGGCGCGCCGCACGTCCCCTCCGCTCGCCGGCCGGCTACTTGCCGGCGTGGCTGCCGACGTAGAACAGCAGCGCCAGGAAGCCCAGCAGAAGGTGGCTGCCGGCGATGTAGATGAACACCCGCCAGGACGCGCCCCGCTCCTTCCGCTCTTCGGACATCCCGCCCCCGAAGGACGGTGTGGACGGTGACTGGTTGTTGGCCGGTGCGTCAGGCACGACTGCACTCCTGAGTGCTTCTGGTATCCGGTGTCTGGATTCGATGGTCTGGCATGCGGGGCAGACGTGGCACGGCGAGAACCGGTCCGTCTGGATCACGACGCCCTCACCAACGTCGGGCATGACGAGCGCCGTTGGACCAGGGAATCTTCGTGACCAGCCGGCGGCTTCACCGGAATCCGCCACACCGCCCGCGGGAACTCGGCTACATCGCTGCCCACTTTCCTCCCCCCCCGCCCATCGGACCTCCACGCGCGCATACACGCACGAATGATTGACTATCGCGGCAACTAGTAAATGCTGAATTGCAAAATTTCGCAATTGCCTAGATTCTGTTTCCGTTCGGCTGTGCCCGTACACGGCCGTGGGCACAGCCTTGCGCGCGTGCCCCGAGCGGGCTGCGGTCGGGGAAGTCTGAGGGGTTATGTCTGTTCCGCTGTACCAGGCCAAGGCCGAGTTCTTCCGGATGCTCGGGCACCCCGTGCGGATACGGGTGCTGGAGCTGCTCCAGGACGGACCGAAACCCGTACGGGACCTGCTCGCGCAGATCGAGGTGGAGCCCTCGGGCCTGTCCCAGCAGCTGGCCGTGTTGCGCCGCTCCAGGATCGTCACCTCGACGCGGGAGGGTTCCACGGTCGTCTACGAGTTGGCCGGCGGGGACGTCGCCGACCTGCTGAAGGCCGCGCGTCGGATCCTGACCGAGATGCTGGCCGGGCAGAACGAACTGCTGGCCGAGTTGCGGCATGCCGGGAGCGCGGCCGGGCCGGCGCCCGCGGTGATCGGCTCGCGTCTCACCGGTACGGAGGCGTGATGCTCACACCGTTGGAAACGTTGCCCTACCGGCACGTGCTCACGCTGCCCAGCGAACCGTCCGCCGTCCGGATCGCGCGCGAGACCGCCGAGCTGGCACTGACCGGATGGGGCATTTCGCTGCGCCACCCCACGGTGGACCCGGCGCTGCTGATCCTGAGCGAACTGGTCACCAACAGCATCCGGCACGCCGCCGAGCTTTCCCCGCAGGTCACCGTGGTCTACGCGGCCAGCCGGGACTGTCTGGTATTCGCCGTCCACGACTCCCACCCCCACCAGCCCTCGCTGTACGGGCCCGTCGCCGGCACCGATGGGGGCGGGCTCGCCACGGTGATGGAACTCGTCCTCGGCCTGGGCGGCACGGCCGTCGTACGTGCGGATTCCCCGGTCGGTGGGAAGGGTATTTGGATCACCCTCCCGCTCTGACCCCGACAGACCGGCCGCACAAAGGAGTTCACCGTGACCATCGAATGGCGTTACACCGTCGAGGAAGACCTCGGCATCCTGTCGGTCGCCGGACATCTGGGCCCGGACGCAGCCCGTCGGTTCACCGGCGCGGTCGGCTGGGTACTGGCCCGGGGCACCGGCCCGGTCATCGTCGACCTGAGCGAACTGCGCGGTTGGTCGGGCGAGGGGCAGCAGGCCATCGCCGACGCCGCGCGCCGTCTCACCGAGGCGGGCCGCAGCATGGAACTGGCGGCGATCCCCGCCGACGGCTCCCTCGTCCCGGCCGGCGACTGCCCGCCCATTCCGGTCCACGCCGACCTGAACACCGCGCTCGCCACCCACGGTGCGCCACAGCCCAACGGACACGGGACGGAACGCCACGAGTGGCGCACCAGCGGATGGCCGGCCGGGACGGAGCAGCGCGCATAGCGGCAGGTCGGGCGGCGAAGGGTAACGGTCACGGCCGTCCCGAACAACGGCCGCGGAACGGCACATGGGGGGCGCAGGCGACCTGCGAACCAGGCGGCACCACTACCGCACCGCAAGGTGACGCCTGCGCATTCCGCCTCCCTCCCCTTCCTCCCCACTCACACGCTCAGCCATTGCCCACATTCGTAATTGCCGGCGTCTTCATTGCCGGGGTCTTCGATGCTGGATACAGCGGCGCGGTTCTCCGGTGCGGATTCGGTTCGACCCGGTTCCGCAGGCGAGGATGGTCCGCATGTTCTTGACGAGTGGGTGGATGCGATGCGCCGGGATCCGGCCGGTGGGGCTGTGCTGCCGTATCGGGGAGGCGACGGCGCGATGAGTACGCCGCTGTACCGGCTGAAGGCCGAGTTCTTCAAAACTCTCGGCCACCCCGTACGCATCCGTGTCCTGGAGCTGCTGAGCGAGCGCGAGCACGCGGTGGCCGAAATGCTGCCGGAGGTGGGCGTCGAACCCGCCAACCTCTCCCAGCAGTTGGCCGTGCTCCGCAGGATGAACCTGGTCACGACCCGCAAGCAGGGCTCGACCGTGTACTACTCGCTGACCAGCCCGCACGTCGCCGAGCTGCTGAGGGTGGCCCGCACCATCCTGTCGGGAGTCCTGGCCGGACAGGCCGAACTCCTCGCCGACCTCCAGGCTGCACAGGAGGAGGGGAATTCGCCGTCGTAGCAGGCAGGCTCGAACAGTGGAGCATCAGGAAAGTGGGGTAACGCCGTCCGTGGGGTGGCCTGTTGGCCAAGGACACTGACAGGAGCGAGCGGCCGCTGAACCACCCCCAAGCGGTCCAGGAACCGACAGGTGCACCCACGCGGCCTGCCTGCCACGCGGCGCTCTGGAGGTCCGGGCCGGCAGGCCGCTCGCCGCCGGTCACGGCGTCGTCAGCGGCCTCGGCGGTGGCGTCTTCGGCGGCGCCGACGGGGCCTCGCCGGCTTACGCGCGGTCCGCCCTTCCCTCGTAGGGGCTGTGCATCGTGAGGTACCGGATCTCCAGGTCGCGCTCCAGGTACTCCATGCGCCGCTCCCAGAAGTCGCGGAGGTGAGGGAGGGTCAGGTGAGCGTCCAGGTCGTGCTGGCTCCGCCATGCCTCGTAGAAGACGAACACGCCTGGCTCGTCACGGTCCTCATGGAAGTGGTATTCGAGGCAGCCGGGTTCCTGTCGCGTCGGTTCGACGAACGAGAGCAGGAGCTGCCGCAGATCCTCCACGCGCTCGGGCTTGGGTCGGGCGGTGCCGACGAGGGTGAACGGCTGATGCATGAGCGACTTTCCTTCCATGGCACATAGGTATGACTTGCGTCGTACCTAAGGGACGCTAACGGCACACCAAGGTACGATGCAAGCCGTACCTTGGAGGTGGTGGTGATGCCCGACGACGAGGGGCACCCCGGACGTGCGGAGATCGAGCTCGGCAACGTGCTGTCCGCGCTGGCCGACCCGCTGCGGCGGCGCGTCGTGCGGGAACTGGCAGCCGGGCCCGACGGCGAGGAACGCACCTGCAGTTCCTTCGCGCTGCCGGTCAGCAAGGCGACGGTCACCCACCACTTCCGCACACTCCGCGAGGCGGGCCTGATCCGCCAGGTCAACCGGGGCAACAGCCGGATGGCGACCCTCCGCCGGACCGACATCGAGCAGCGGTTCCCCGGCCTGCTGGCACTACTGACGGCCGAAGCCACCAAGGACGCATGACCGCGCACACCCCACCCGCACGCCTCCCTTTGGCTCAACCCCGGGGCCCGTTGCATGTCGGGCCGGTCAGGTCAGATCGGTCGGTGCTCTGCGGGATGCCGCCGAGGCGTGCGGGGAGGGCGGTCAGGCGCCGGGCCGGACCGGACCGATGACGGTGCCGGCGTCGACGGTGAGGTGACCGTAGGCGGTGGACTCACCGGGGATCACACCTCCGGGAGCCTTGAGGGTGAAGGCCGCCTCGTCGGCGGGAGCGCCGCCGGCACTGTTGGGAACCTGGATGTCGAAGTGCACCGGGTGGCCCGGGCCGAAGTTCACCGCCGTGCGCTGCGGGCCGTACCGCCCGGCGGTGACCCCGTTCAGAGAACCGTGGCGGTAGAACCGCACGTCGGTCGGCGACCCCGCCAGCTCGCACGGTTCGTACCCGGGCGCCGCGGTCAGGGTGACCCGGTAATGGTGATGCCCCGCGCTGGCAGGACCCGCAGTGATCTTCGCGGTGTGGTTCGCCGGACGGCATGCGGAGGGAACCTGATCGCCGGGCGTCGTGGTCACGGCCGTCGTTGACGACGCCTGCGCCGCTCCCCCTCCCGCGGCACCCACCAACACGACAGCGGCAACGGTGACGATGATCTTCCGAGTGGTACGCAACGCGAACACTCCCTTCCTGCTCGGCGGTCCACGGTGTTCCGCCAAAACCCTGGTCGCCCCCATTCCTCCCCTTCAGCCGGACCGACAAATGTCCTGAAACCGTCACGACTACGCCAACCACCCCTCCCCCACGGCAGAGACGTCTCCGCGTCGATGAGGTTCGGCACCTGTACCTCCTGGGGTGCTCGTGTACCGGTGGGTCCGGTCGCACATTGCGTCAACTGTCGCCCGCAAGGCCCGGGAGAAGATCTCCCGGGCCGACGAGTCCGCGCGGGTCAGGTCTGCTTCACCCTTGGGCAAGCCCTCCAACTGCTTGGTCACCATGGGGTTCCCCAGTCACCGAAAAGTGCGTTCTTCCATGTCAGCAGAGGCTCTCTTACCGTTCCTGAGTAACCACAAGAGACCACTGACTCTCACGACAAGGAGGCAGGCAGCATGGCCATCACTCTGGTGAACCCCAGCGGATTGCCCAAGATCGACGTCTACCGGCAGGTGTCGATCGCATCCGGGTCGAAGCTGATCTTCATCGCCGGGCAGGTCGCCTGGGACGCCGAGGGGACCACGGTCGGCGCGGGCGACCTCACCGCGCAGGTCGAACAGTGCTACCTCAACATCGGCACCGCCCTGGCCGAGGCCGGTGGCTCCTTCGACGACGTGGCGAAACTGACCTTCTACGTTGTCGACTGGACCCCCGACAGGATGCCCCTGCTCCTGGAAGGAATCTCCCGGGCGGCCGTGAGGCTGGGCGTTACTCCGGTCCCGCCGGCCACGCTGCTGGGCGTAGCGGCACTGGACGTCCCCGACCATCTCGTCGAGATCGAAGCCACCGCGGTCCTCGACTGAACAGCTGGCCGGACCTGGGTGAGGACCAAGTCCGGCCCGCCCTTTCGTCTTTACAGATCGAGCTGGTACAGCAGCTCCTCGTGCGTCGGCGTGTAGCCGAGGCCGTCGTTGATGTGTCTCATGTGCGTGTTGTTGTCGGCGGTGTCGGTCAGGAGGCCGGCGAGGTCCGGACAGCGGGTCCGGGCCTGGCTGATCGACTCGGCCTTCATCCACAGTCCGAGGCCGTGACCGCGGTGCTCGGGCAGCACGGCGGTGCCGTAGTGCTGGCCGTCGCCCTTGCCCTTGCCAGGCACGACCAGTTCTGTGAATCCGGCGATCGAACCGTCGGACGTGTCGATGGCAACGACCGTGTGCAGGTGGTCTCCGCGCTCCTCGACGCTACGGGACACGGCCCGAACCCGGTCCACGTCCCAGGTCATGGTGCCGTAGTCGGTGTCGTCCATCGGCATGTCGTCCATGGCGCGGCGCGAGGCGGCGAACGTTTCGGCGAGTTCGTCGGGGACGGTCCCGCGCCACGACGCCAGCCGGTAGCCGGGACGCGCCCGCTCAACGATCCGCGCGAGCGCGGCGACGTCCACATCGGCCAACGCCAGGCGGGTGTACCTGAAGGTGAGGGCTTTGCGAAAGCCCCGGGCCGACAGGAAGCCTGCGCCGGGTGACCCGGCCTCGGTCTGCGCGATGACGGCGCGTCGGGCGTCGTCCCGGGCGGCCGCCACGGCGACGTCGAGGAGTCGGGAGCCGATGCGTCCCCGTCGCTCCACCGGGTGGACGTGGAGGGCCAGTTCGGCGAGGTAATCCTGTCCACCATCGGTGAACAGACGCAGGAACGCCGACCCGACGGGGCTGCCGGCGGCGTCGGATGCCAGCCAGGCGAGGCGCCGACTGTACGGGCTGCTGTCGGGGTCGGTCAGTGGGGTGATGCGCAGGGACAAGGCGTCTCCGTCGTGAGGAGGTGGATGCAGTCAGCGGTCGAGATCAGCTGCTGGACAGTCCTGCGCATGTGCTCTACACCTCCTTGTTGACGGCGCCGGTCGGGAACGACGCGGCGGCCGAAAACGTAACGGTTCCGCCAGCCCTTCGCAATGGGTTAACGGGGGTGGTGGGGGTCTGCGGTGTCTGCAGCGAACCGCTCACCGCAGGGGCAGGGGCAGGCGGGTGGGGGCGCGACCGCCAGTACTCTGCCCTCGACGAGGAGCGCGGGCCGTGGATCAGGCGGAGAAGGTCAGTTGCTCGCATCACGGGTGATGCGGTACAGCACGTTGGGACGCAATGGTCCTTCGGGCGCGGTGGGGTCGTCGAAGTCGTCGGCCGGGTCCCGGGTCATGCCGATTCGGCGCATCACCGCCTGTGAACGGAGGTTGGTGGCCGTTGTCACGGCGAGGATCTCGGGAAGCCCAAGGGTGTTGAAGCCGTAGGCCAGGACTGTCAGCGCGGCCTCGGTGGCGTAGCCCTGGCCCCAGGCCGAGCGGGCGAGCCGCCAGCCGATCTCCACTCCCGTGAACGGCATGTCGTCATCCACCCGGTCCAAGCCCGCGAAGCCGATGAACTCGCCCGTGGCCTGCACCTCAACCGCCCACCACCCATAGCCTCGCTGGTCGAACTCGGCCTGGAAACGCGCCACGGAGGCGTCGCTCTGTTCACGGGTGAGCAGGTCGCCCAGGTGCTCTCGAACCTCGGGATCGGCATTCATCGCCGCCCATGGTGCAAGGTCGGAGTCGCGCCATCGACGAAGGTTGAGGCGATCGGTACGCAGTTCGGCCATGCTGCCCAGCCAACGTGACCTCGGGCCTCGGGGCAACCGCTTTCCGTCCTCCTCGGCCGGTCGCGGCGGCCTGTTGCCGGGTTTTCCGACCGGTACGCATGCCAGTCACCCTGTGGGCAGGCCGATCTGGTCGCGTTCGAGCGCGGACCGCAGTGCCGAGAGTGCCTGGGCAGCGGCCGGTCCCGAGGAACTGCCGAGGGCGCCTCCGACCAGCTCGGCCAGTCCATCGGTGAAGGTGCCCTCCGCCGCATCGACGAGCCGCAAGCCGGCATCGGTCAGGGCGAGCAGTGATGATCGGCGATCCGATGGATTCGGTTGCCGCATGACCCATCCCTGCTTCTCCAGGCGGTCGACGCCTTTGCTGGTCGCCCCGATTCCGACGGCGAACTCGGTGGCGAGGTCCGCCACCCGGGCCCCGGGGTGGTCGCGCAGGAAGCGCAGGAACTCGAACTGCGAGGTGACGATCCCGTGTTGCTCGCGAAGGCGGTCGTTCAAGGCGTTGTAGAGGCGCGTCTCGCACCGGACGAGGTCGGCGAAGAAGCCCGGGAGGTCGACCGGGTCACTGTTTGATTTAGATGCCACGGCATATAGTGTACCGGCATGTACTTACCGTGGAGGCGACAATGAGCAGGGAACAGCGCGCGAAGATCGACGCGATGGTGCGGCAGCCCCGACCCGAGGGCCCTCAATCGGTGGAGGCAATCCGCGCGGGATTCAGCGCGATGATGGCCGAAATGATCGTTCCGACGGGGATCCGCACGGGCGCTACGGCGCTCGGCGACCGACCCGCGGTGCTCGTCGAGCCCGCCGACGACCCGAGAGCCGGGACGATCCTGTACTTCCACGGCGGCGGCTTCGTGTTCGGCTCACCCGAAACGGCGATGTCGCTGACGGGGAACCTGGTGACCAAGACCGGGTTCAGGGCTTTCTCCCTGGACTACCGGCTTGCCCCCGAGCACCCGTTCCCGGCCGCGATCGACGACGCGCTGAGCGCCTACCGCGCACTTCTCGACAGCGGCGAAGAGCCGTCGGCGATCGCGTTCGCCGGGGACTCAGCCGGTGGCGGCCTCACCATCACCACCTGCCTTGCCGCCCGCGACGCGGGCCTGCCGCTGCCCGCCGCGATCGTGGCGTTCTCCCCCGGACTCGACACGACCCGGACGGGCGAGAGCATGGACACCAAGGCGGGCGCCGATCCGTTCTTCACACGCGAGTCCCTGGAACACACCGGGGCCATGTACCTCGCGGGGCGGGACCCGCACCACCCCATGCTCAGCCCCGCCACCCTCGCCGACCTGACCGGATTCCCCCCGATGCTCCTACAGGCGGGTACCAACGAAGTGCTCCTGGACGATTCCACGCGGATGGCCGCGCGCGCGAGGGCGGCCGGAGTGGACGTCATCCTCGACATCACCGCCGACGTACCGCACGTGTTCCAGTCGTTCACCGGCGTCCTGGACGAAGCCGACCAGGCACTGGATCGCGCGGCCCTCTTCCTCAGCCAGCACATCCGCACCCGGAACACGGCGCACACGCCAGCCACGTAGAGCCGCCCAACAGCCTCACCCGGCTACGACCTCTCTCCCCCCGAGCTTCGGCTCATCGTTCCTCTTCCAGACGGCCCGAGGTCTCGACCACGTTGGTTGGGACCTCGGGCGAGGACGGCGCCGCCGACGGCCGGGGCGGCACGGTCGCACGAGGTCGACCCCGGTCAGCTTGGCGCTCGCGCGGTCACGGGGCGGCACCGCTCGGTTCACGCGTCGGTTCGGACACTGCCGGTGTCCCGTTCCGTGACCGGTCCCGCGGTCTGTCCCGCGGGTGCGGGCAACTGCCGCCAGGGGCCGGCCTGTTCGCGCTGATTCCGCACCGTTGTGGCCGCCGATCGTTGCTGAGGGCTCATTCCGCGTGCGAGCTGGCGTCGCAGCACGCGGCCGAGGGGGCCATCGACCAAGTGGTAGACGACAGCCGAAAGCAGCAGGGAAAACGTGACTGCCACAGCCATCGACGGGAGGACGCCGAGCACGGGGACCTTCTGCAGCAACCCCTTGGCCACGGGTATGCCGATGCTCTGGTGCACCAGGTAGAAGGGGTAGGTGAGCGCGCCGGCGGTCACCAGCCACCGCCACCGCAGTCGGGCGAGCGGACCGAATCCCGCGAGCGCGAGAACGGCGAGGAAGAAGGTCAGCACCGCGGCACAGACGGCCCAGGAGAGCGCGCCCCCTTCAGCGGGCCGCACGGCGTGGGCGGCCACCCGGTCGTTGAGGACCGTGAGTTCGTAGCACCAGGCGAATCCGGCCAGCAGCCACAGCACGAGGTTCTGTCCGAACCGGTGCATCAAGTAGAGCGCTATTCCGGTGACGAAGAGGCCCGCGTACTGGCTGACGAAGAACTCGTCGAGTACGGCCGAGTCGAGTTCGCGGGCGGCGACCGCGAGAGTGAGCCAGGTCCCGCAGAAGGCGATCATGCGGCGATAGGTGAGCCCGAAGAACAACATGACCGCCATCAGCAGGTAGAAGCGGGCCTCCACCCAGAGTGTCCAGGCGACTCCCTCGATCAACTGGAGTCCCAGCGGCCCCGGGACCATCGTCAGGTTCCCCAGGACCGTTCGGAGGTCGATCGGCGTGGCTGCCTGAAGATGACCGAGCCGGGCGATCAGGACCAGGCCGACGGCCATCAGCACTGCGCACCAATACGACGGGAACAGCCGGGAGACGCGGGAGACGACGAACTGCACGGGGGTGCGTCCCCAGCAGCTCATACAGATCACGAATCCACTGATCATGAAGAAGAACTCCACGCCCAGCCAGCCGTAGCGGCTGATCTCGTGCAGCGCCGGAGCGAATTGCCTCGGGTCGTTGTCACCCCAGAAGCGAGGGGTCGTCGTGCCCAGGTAGTGGAAGGCGGCCACCGCGACGGCGGCCACGAGGCGCAGTCCGTCGATGGCGGCCAGCCGCGTCCTCCCGACCGGCCCGCTCGACTTCCCCTTCCGCTCGCCCCTCCGACCTGCGGGAACCTCGTCGAGGCCGGGTCTCTGTCGGACGGAAAGGGTCGAACTGTCTTTGCGCACGGTGGGTTCTCCAGACCGGGTGGCAAGGGTCGCCGAGCAACGGACCCGCCGACTATGATCTGCATGTATACACGCAACGTATAGAGGGGTGGCAAGCCGGGCCCTCAGTTCAGCGCGATGGCGAGGGACATGGCGCCGGGCGAACCAGCTCTGCGGCAGGGGTGGCGCGAAGTCCGGTTCGTCCGCGCCGCGTTCGCGGTCCCGACCCTCACCCGGCGCGGACTGATGGCCACAAGCCCCTGCTGCGCGCGTCGCTGCCACAGCTCCCCGACGGGCGACACGAGTAATCCCGATGCGGTCCGGCAGCCGATCATGACAGGCTCCGCGTATGCCGCTCGTTGACGTGTCACCCGGAGTAACCCTCGCTTACGAGGGCTTCGGTGATCCCGGTGACCCCGCCGTTCTGCTCGTGGTGGGTTTCGGCGCCCAGATGCTCTCCTGGCACGAGGACTTCTGCCGCGCGCTGGCAGATCGCGGCCGCTACGTGATTCGGTACGACAACCGCGACTGTGGACTGTCCACCAAGTTCGACGACCACCCCGTCGACGTGGGCCGGTTCATCACCGCCGTGAGCTCGGGAGACCTTCCTTCCGCCCTCGCGATGGTGCCTTACAGGTTGCCGGACATGGCCGCCGACGGCCTGTGCCTGCTCACCGCGCTCGGTATCGCACGAGCCCACGTGGTCGGAGCCTCGATGGGCGGAATGATCGCCCAGACGATGGCCATCACCCAGCCGGAGCGGGTACTGACCCTGACGTCGATGATGTCCTCGACCGGCGAGAACGCATACGGCCAGTCCAGTCCGGAAGCCCAGGCAGTGTTGTTCGCCCCGAAGCCGGCGGACCGCGCGGGATACATCGCGGCGGCGGACCGGGACCTGGTGTGGGCCTCCAAGCGCTACGGCGACCCCGCGGTCCTTCGCGAACTGGCTTCTCACAGCTACGACCGTGCCTACTACCCCGCCGGGGTCGGGCGTCAGCTCGGAGCGATGGTCCTCAGCGGCTCACGCGCGGACGCACTCCAAGAGCTCCAGGTACCGACCTTGGTGATCCACGGCCTGGATGACACGCTGATCGACCCCAGCGGTGGGCAACGCACCGCGGACCTGGTGCCCGGAGCCGAGCTCCTGCTGATCCCCGACATGGGACACGACCGCCCGCGCGAGCTCTGGCCCGAGATCATCGATGCCGTGGAGGCCCACACCAGCTGAGCGTCTACGACGGCGAGACGACGCTCCGCTCCCATTACCGTGCCGTGATCTCCCGGTTGCTCTGATCACCCTGGTCGCCCTCGTCGCCCTCGTCGCTCCGATCTCCCTGATCTCCCTGTTGGGCGTCGTCCACCTCGCCATCTGCCCGTGGACGTACCCGATGCTGATCGGGGTGGAGGTCGGCGACGTCAGCGTTCGGCGAGCGGTGTCCAAGTCGCCCGCGCTGCCGGCGTGTTGGTGTCGGCTGCACCGAGCTGAAGACCGAGATAGGTCCAGGCCACTCCCGGGCGTCCGTGCGGGTCCTCGCGCTCTGCGAGATGAACGACGCCCAGCCCGCACTTCCCGGCGAGGTCGATGGTCTCCTGTGCGGAGACCGGAAACATGCGGCGGCCGGCCGGGACCGGGCCGTGGCGCAGGGAGAGAATCACTCGCCCCCCGGGTTCGAGCAGACTGACCAGGCGGGCCATGGCCGAGGCGCGCTGCCGTTCGTCGAGGTGCATCCAGACCGCAGTCAACAGGATGAGGCCGAAGCGACGCTGCCGTACGCCCAGGACCGGCAGCTCGGGGAGCGCGTCATCGACCCATTCGATCTCCTGGTCGGCGTGGATGCGCTGACCCAACGAGCGGAGCTCGGCGGTGGGTTCGACGGCGACGACCCGGTGTCCCCGGAGAGCCAGAGCCGCCGCGTCCCGCCCGCTGCCCGCCCCGATGTCCAGGACCGAGCTCGGCCGGGAGGGGAACAGATGCAGGACCTCGCGGTGCACCTCGGCGAAGGTCACGCTCTCGTACTGCTCGGCCAGTGCCTCGGCCGCCTCACCGTATCCGGCGGTGCTGGCCCGTACACGCAGCCGCTCGCCGACCGTTTCACTGTTCACGACACCGCACCCTATGACTGATCCGCCTCCATGACCATGACGAGGCTCAGTTGCCTGGCTGGACTTCCTGCCGCGCAGGCCATGTATGCCAAGTAGGCCGCGCAGGCCGAACCTTCACAGCATCCGGCGATTCCCTCACCCGCCGCCCGCCCGCCTGACTGGCTGGCCGCCTGGCCGCCTGGGTGACTGGGTGACTGGGTGACTGGGTGACTGGCCAAGGATCGCTGCCGGCTGGAGGGTTCACGCGGCGAGCAGTGCCGTCAAACTCCCGTCTGCCTCGCGGCGCCTCCCAGGTCACGCTGGGAGGCGCCCCGGGCACGCATCTCGCTGGGTTTTCGACGCCCGGTCCTAGCCGCGCGGCTCGCCGCCCCGTACCGCGACCAGCGCCGCGCCTGCCACGGCCAGGGCGGCGACCGCGAGGCCGAAGGCGGTGGCGGCCGCCGGCAGGCCGATGGCGTCACCGAGGAAGCCGTCGGCGACGGGGAGGACGCCGGCGAGGAGGTAACCCCCCGCGTTCATGGCCGCGTTGGCCTCCGCGCGGCGGGCGGCCGGCACCTCACGACTGAGCAGGGTGAGTCCGCCCAGCTGACCGGCGCCCTGGCCCGCGCCGGCCAGCACCGCCGCGGCGACCAGGGGGGCGAGCGAGACGGTGTGGACGGCGGTGATCAGCGCCAGGGTGGCGGCGACGGTGGCCGCACCGGAGATCAGCAGGACGGTGCGGACGGCCATCCGCCGCAGCGCGAACTGCACGCCGGTGGCGGACAGGAACATCGTCAGCGCCATCCCGCCCGCCAGTACCCGGTTCGTGGTACCCAGCAGGCCGGTGAGCAGCGACGGCCCGAGCGACAGCACGAAGGAGGTGGCGCTGATGCCCGGAGCGAACGCAGCCAGCCCGAGGACGAGATGACGCCGGTTGGCCTTGGGTACGGCAGGCAGCCGTACCCAGGAGCCGGACGCGGCGGCGCCGGATCCGCGGTCCCGCCGGGGCAGCGGCATCCTGGCCACCGCCGCCAACGCAGTGATCAGCAGGACGGCTTCCACGACGAAGACGGTCACGGTCGGTCCGGGCACGGTCTCCGACAGCACCCCGGCCAGTACGGGGCCGATCCCGGCGCCCAGGACCATCCCGGTGGATGCCAGCAGCGGCCCGATGCTCCGTCCAGCGGCGATGTCCGTCACCGCCGCCATACCGGCCGATACGGCGGCGCCCGTGGCCACGCCGGTCACCAGGCGGGCGACGACCAGGGCGGTCACCGAGGGCGCGGTGGCGTAGACGAAGCAGGCGACGAGACCCAGGAGCAGCGCCGGCACCAGGACCGGCTTCCGTCCGACGCGGTCCGAGGCGACCCCTGCCACCAGCAGCGCGCCCAGCAGCCCGACCATGTAGGCCGCGTAGATCAGCGTCAGGGTGCCCGACCCGAAGGCGAGTTGGCGCTGCCAGACCGCGTACAGCGGCATCGCGGCGTTCGACAGGATGAAGAGGGCGACCACCGGCCAGGCGGCGAACCAGATCTCCCTGGTCGGCGGCGGCGCCGCGGCCCGGACCGCGGCGACCGGTCCGGTCGTCGGCTGGGGTGCCGATCGAGGTGCGGGCACCGCACGGGCCGCGGTCGGGCGTGGCGTACCGGTTCCGGGCATGGGTGCCATACGGGTTTCAGGCATGGGTGTCCCCTCCTCATCCAGCCAGTACGAGATGATTCGTACAAGCAGTACGAGAAGATTCGTACAGGCAACTGCAGTACGATGCAAGTCGTACTAGGGATGAGGTCGTCGAACGAGAGGAGCGCCGGGATGAGCGCAAGGACGTCGTCCACGACAGCGGGGCGGACCGGACCGCGGTCCGGCGAGGCACACCAGGCAGGTATGCCACGGCCCGACATCGCCGCGTTCCAGCGGCCCGTTCCGGCCGGCGCGCCCGAGCCGCTGCCGGAACCCAAGCGGGACGCCCTACAGCTACGGGTCGTCATGGGCGCGCTGAGCGATCCGCTGCGGATGTGGATCGTGCGCACCCTGCTGCTGGAGTCGGAGGACTTCGACCACACCTGCGGCTGGTTCAACTTCGACCGCCCCAAGTCCTCACTCACCCACCACTTCCGGACCCTGCGGGAGGCCGGGCTGATCCGTCAGCGGCAGTACGGGCTGGAGCGGCGCAGCCACGTCCGGATCGAGGATCTGGAGGCCCGCTTCCCCGGCCTGCTGGCCCTGGTCGCCGACTGGCGGGAGTGAGAGCGGGCTCGGCGGCGTCCGCCCGCACCGCCGCCGGCGAGTTCGTGGCGTTGGGCGAGCTCGGTGGTGGTGCGCGGAGTCGCCAGGTCGGCGAGGAGTATCGCGCGGGTGGCGTCGGGGAGTTCGTCGTTCACCGGTGCGGCCGGGGGCAGGTCGTGGCGTAGGAGCCGGGCAGGGGCGAGTACGGACGCGGTCGACGCGCCTCCTGCCGAAGAAGCCACCGAGGCCCTTCCCGTACCCCGCCCCCGAGAGGCCACAGGCCCGGCGGTTCAGGACGGGTCGGCGACCAAGGCGCGCTCCCAGTGCTGGGTGTCGGCATACTCGCGCATGTTGGTGATCTTTCCGCCGCGGACGGTGAAGACACCGATGTTCCTCTGGCGGTACGGCCTGCCGGTCTTACCAGTCGCCCACGAGTCCCACTCGACGAGCACCTGCTCACCCTCACCGAAGACGTTGGTGACCCGCACGCCAACCTCCTGGTCCGGGTCCAGATGAGCGAAGGCCGTCCTCAGGAAACCGTTGATCACCTGGTCCCGTCCCTGCCAGGTGCCGGAGATCGGCAGGTCGCCGCCGTACCAACAACTGCCGTCCTCGGCCCAGGAGTCCCAGATCACGTCCTGATCGCCAACCGCCAGCGCGTCGAAGTAGCGCTGCACCACGTCCCTGGGTTCCGTGCTCGACATGAGGTATTCCTGTCACTCCGCTGAACCGGGCGGTCCTTCCGCCCAACCACAGTCAAGCCGCAGGCACGGCACCAACCAAGACGCACTCCGCGAACACACCCTTCACGAACCGCGATCAATCCCCGCCCGAACCGGCCAGGCCCACCGCCTCAGGCACTGGCACGGCAGCCCGCCCCGCTCGGCCCGAAGAGGTCGGACGCACCGACAAGCCTGGCTCGGCCGGCCTTGCGGAGGCAGAGGCTGGATCATGCTCGTGACCTGCCGACGGTGCTCACGAAAGCGGCCGCCGCCCCGGGCGAACGTCGATTCGGTTTAGCCGGGTCGATGCCGTACAGTTCAACCTACCGACGCGGGGTGGAGCAGCTCGGTAGCTCGCTGGGCTCATAACCCAGAGGTCGCAGGTTCAAATCCTGTCCCCGCTACTAGATCGAAGGTGAAGGGCCTGGTGAAAACCAGGCCCTTCACTGCGTCTGGATAGCCGGGCACGGCGCCTTGGCCACTTGAACGTGCTCTTCGGGCGGCGAGCGCCACGGGTACGACCTGTCCGACGGGTCGCCGCTGGGTTCTGAGCCGTTCCACGCCCACTGCGATGCCCGTCTTCGTTCGTCGCCGTCATGATGCTCGTATCGGCCGTGCCGGAACGCAATTCCCTCCGGCAGGTCATGGGACGCCGTGTGGTGACGTCACCGCCGTCGGCTCGTTGGCAAACCATGACAAAAACACGCCGTACACTCGCCGGTTTCGCGCTTGCGACGCTGCTTCTTGGCCCCGTGTCCGCACAGGCCGCGGCAGAGCCGAAGGACGACACTCCCATTCAGTCCCACATCAAGATGCCCCTGAGCGGACTCTTCACGGACCACGGCATTCCGGTCGATTGGAGCATCCTCGGCACCCGTCTCTGACCCATCGGGCGGGCTCTACGGCGGTCCACGCGGTCCACCGGTCTTTTCGCTCGGTGTCGGGTGTAGGTCCAGGCGGCCTTGATCGGCGGCATGCGCTCGGCGGGGGCTCCGATCGATGGGCTCCAGTGGGTGCGTCAACGGTTGGCCCGAGTCCGTGCCGCCCAGGACCGCCGTTTGGGCCTGCCATCCGCCCAACCGCAAGAGCCACACCCCTCCGCACTTCTCCTCAACTCCTCCTGCCAGCAGTGGTGTTGGTCGGACAGGTGGTTGGGCAGTTGGCACACCGTCTCGGGGGCGCCTGTTTCCTGAGGGGAAGTGCGGTTCAGGGCAGCCGTGGGGATGCGGGATACCCCGGCCGGCTACCCGGCCCGTGTGCCTACGGCACCGCTCCGCCGTCTTGCGGAGCGGCTGCCGGGTGCACCAGGCTGGCGGCCTGACAGTTGGAGGGAGACGCGATGCGCCTGCTGTACGCACTCCGCAACGGCGGCGAAGAGGGTGACGACCTGCCCGGAACTCCATGGACGCCCGATGAGCCGAGTCCCGACGGGACGACGCCGCCCGGCGACGGCACCCATCGCAAAGAGTGAGCGTCCTCCCCGTGTCTGCGGACCGTCCCGGCCGTGAGCGGCTGGGACGGTCTCTCTCCATGGCCGGCATCCTGCACCCGGACTGGCAGGCAACGTTCGATGCCGTCGACCGCGCGCAGTTCCTACCCGACGTGATGTGGCCGTGGGACATGACTCGCCGGGCGAGCGTCCCCGTCGACAAGACCCTGAATCCGGAAGCCTGGTACGCCGCCACCGACTCCGACCAGCCGATCGTCACGCAATGGGACGACGGCCGGCACGCCGGGACGGCCCCGGGGAAGACCGCGACCAGTTCGTCATCCATGCCGTCCGTCGTCTACCGCCTCCTCCGCGAGCTGGACGCTGACGCGGGCATGAACGTGCTCGACGTGGGCACCGGAACGGGCGAGACCGCCGGCGCCCTCGCCCACCGCTGCGGCCAAGGCAACGTCACCACCGTGGAAGTCGACCCGGCCATCTCCCGGCATGCCAAGCAGCGCCTGCATGCAAGGGGACTCGAACCCACCCTTGCGGTAGGGGACGGCGCGGCCGGCTACCGGCCCCGGGCCCCTTACCACCGGATCCTCGTCACCTTCGGCCTGCACCAGACCCCCGGAGCGCTGATCGAGCAGACCCGTCCCGGCGGCCTGATCGTCGCCCCCTGGGGAACGCACTACAGCCACGCCGATGCCATCGCCCGGCTCACGGTCACCAACGGCATCGCGTCGGGGCACTTCACCGCGGGGGTCGAGTTCATGAAGAGCCGGGCCCAGCGCCGCGCCCCAGTCGATCCACGCGACTACGTCCCGCCCACGGGTGTCGAAGGTGCCGACGAGTCACGAACGAGCATCACCGACGAACGGTTCGCCGGCGGCCGCCGCGGCGTCCTGCCGTTCGTGCTCGGTCTCCGGGTGCGGGGCTGCGTCCAGGCGGTAGCCGACAAGCGCGGTAACGCCCGACCCATCTGGTTCTACAGTCTCATCGACCGGTCGTGGGCGGTGGTGATGCTCGGCAACGACCAGGCCGGATCCCGCGTCTGGCAGTCCGGGCCGCGCCGGCTTTGGGACGAGGTGGAAGCGGCCTACGACTGGTGGACCGGGCACGGCTCTCCCGGGTTCGAGCGGTTGGGCCTCACCGTCGCCCCCGACGGCCAGCGGGCCTGGCTGGACGATCCCCGACAGTCCTGGCCCCTTTGACCGGCGCAGACGAGAAGGGGCCGACGACGGGCGGGGGCTGAGGAGCTGTCCGCCTTCCGCGAGCCCGATGTCGAGAGCTCCGGGCGGGACCGGTTCACCCCGCGCCCGCCGTCCAGTGGTGCGTAAGGTCCGGCACCCGGGAAGTGGACAACCGCCTGCGGGGGGCGGCTGCTCCGGTTCGAGCACACCCGTGGAGTGAGGTGGCTCACACGTTGTCACAATGAGCGGTCGCGCGGTGTCTTGAGGGCGAACCCCTGGAATCGGAGGAGACACCATGACCGCGAACACCACCGATGTCGTCGTGATCGGCGGCGGATACGCCGGCGTCATGGCGGCCAATCGCCTGACGCAGCGCGACGACGTGACCGTGACGCTGATCAACCCGCGCCCGAACTTCGTCGAGCGGATCCGGCTGCACCAACTGGTGGGCGGGTCCGACGACGCGGTCGTCGACTACCGAAAGGTCCTGGCCAAGGGCGTCCGGCTGGTGGTCGACAGCGCGGCACGGATCGACGCGGCCGAGCGCAGCGTGACGTTGGCGAGCGGCGGCACGGTCGGCTACGACTACGTGATCTACGCGGTGGGCAGTGGCAGCACCGACCCGAGCGTGCCCGGAGCGGCCGAGTTCGCCTACCCGATCGCCGACCTGGAGGAGGCGGAGCGGCTGCGGGCAGCCGTTGAGGCCGCGCCGGCAACGGCCGCGGTGACGGTCGTCGGAGCCGGTCCGACCGGTATCGAGACCGCCGCCGAGCTGGCGGAGGGAGGCCGGACCGTAACTCTGGTCTGTGGTGGGGTACTTGGCCCGTATCTGCACCCCCGGGGTCGGCGTTCGGTTGCCAGGCGGCTGGCCGGGCTCGGGGTGACCGTGGTCGAGGGCTCCGGCACGAAGGTGACGGCTGTGACGCGCGATGTCGTGCGGCTCGGTGACGGCCGTACGCTGCCGAGTGAGGTGACCATCTGGACTGTCGGCTTCGGGGTGCCGGACCTGGCCGCGCGCAGCGGGTTGAGCACCGATGCCGTGGGCCGGCTGCGCACGGACGAGACGTTGACGAGCGTGGACGACGTACGTGTTGTCGCGGCCGGGGATTCGGCGGCACCGTCTGACCTGCCGTTCCGGATGAGCTGCCAGGCCGCGGTTCAGCTGGGCCCGCAGGCCGCCGAGACGGTGCTCAGCCGGATAGCGGGTGAGCGGCCCGCGCCCATCGACGTGGGGTTCGCCGGCCAGTGCATCAGTCTGGGGCGTCGCTTCGGCTTCTTCCAGTTCGCCCACAAGGACGACACCGTGAAGCGGCTCCACCTTGGCGGCCGCACGGGCGCGAAGCTGAAGGAGGTCGTCTGCAAGAGCATCGTCTGGCAGCTGGCGTACGAGGCGCGCAAGCCCGGTGCGCGCACCTGGTGGGCCAAGGATGCCAAGCGCCAGCAACTGCTACAGGCCAAGCGCGCCGAGGCGCCGGCCGTCGCTGAACGGACAGCGTAGCCAGGCATCGTGGCCGATCCGGTCGACTGCCGACTGCCGACCGTTGGACCGTCGACTGTGGGACTCGCCTTTGGGACTCGACTGTGGGCCGTCGACGGTCAACGGACCTGGACGGCGCCGCGACCTACAGGGCCTCCTCGACACGCTGACTCCCGAGGTCGTCCTCATGAGCGACGGGGGCGGCATCAAGCAGGCCGCGCAGCGGCCGATCGTCAGCGCCGACAAGGTGGCCCGCTTCATCATCGGCGGCACCCACAAGGCCGAAGCCACGCTCACCACTGTCCCCACCATGGTCAACGGCAACCCTGCGCTCGTCCTACGCCTGGACGGTGAGATCGACGGCGTCCTGGCGATCCGTGTCGAGGACGCCCGCATCACCGGCCTCTACTACGTCCGCAACCCGGAAAAGCTGACCCGCGTCGAATCCGAGACCCCGCTCACCCTGCGATGAACACCGGCGGTCGAACAGCCGCCTGGGAGCGAGGTGCACCACCTGGATGGCGCGCGGTGGCTGACGTTGTGACAGCGGGCCCGCCCGGCTCAGCGTTGCGAGTTCGCGTCCTCGTCACCGGCCGTGGCCACCCGAGCCATGCGCAGCGGCAGGTGCGTGAACAGTCCGACGGCCTCCTCTCGCCACCACTCGCCCCAGCCTGACGCCTCGGTGGCGGCACGCTCGGCATAGCGGCTCAGGTCGGCGCGGAGTCGGACGTCGGTGCCCTGACGGCGGGCGATGTTCCGGACGCGTTCGACGCTGTCGGGGGTGCAGTTGGGGTCGCCCAGAACGGCTTCCACGACGGCCCGGTCAGCCGCATCGGCCCGGTCCAGGATCGCGCGGAGGGCGTAGGTGCGGCGGCCCGCGCGGAGGTCGCCGCCCGGGGGCTTGCTCAGGGCCGCGTCGTCGCCGAAGAGGTCGAGGTAGTCGTCGCGCAGCTGCCCGCAGATTCCCACCAGGGTGGCGTAGCGGCGCAGGCGTGCGTCGTGACGTTCGAGGTCCTCGCCCGCGGCGAGGAGTCCCAGGCGCAGCGGGGCCAGGACGGAGTACCGGGTGGACTTGTACTCGGTGACGGCGTGCAGGAGCTCTTCGTCCGGCAGGTCCTCGAAGTCCCGCTCCAGGTCGAGGATCTGGCCGGCGATCGCGTCGGTGGCCGCACGGGCCTGTACGTCGAGCATGGCCTGTCGCAGCGGGGCGGGGACGTCCGCCTCCAGCAGCACCCGCAGCGACAGGAACGCGGCGAGGTCCCCGGCCAGCACGGTCAGGCCCAGGGCGGTGCGCTCGTGGTCGGGGAACGCGCTGCGGTAGGCGTAGTAGGTCGAGGGGCCACCGCGGCGCACGGGCGAGTCGTCGATGACGTCGTCATGGATGAGCCCGTGTGTCTGGAGCAGTTCGATGCTGAGCGCGGCCTCCGTGAGGCCGGGTACGTCCTCGGTGGTCACCAGGCGGGCCGCCTCGTACAGCAGGACCACACGCAGCCGCTTACCGCCACGCAGGGACAAGTCCCGTAGCAGTTCCAGGCATTGGGGCGTGAAGCGGCCCTGCGGTGGGACGTCGAAGGTCTCCCCCAGGCGCGTGAAGTACGTCTCGAAGGCGGCGTCGAAGCGTCGCCGATGTGCGGCAAGGCGCTGTTCGGCGGCGGCTGCCAAGGGGTTCATGAAGGCCATCCTCCTGATGGGTACGTGCCCAAATGTACGTGTGCGGCGACGGGGTCCCATCAGGAGGGCGCGGGATCAGCGGGTGGCCTGCTGGTCGTAGCTCGGGAGGGGCGGTCCGGTGAGCTGGGGGGTGGCCGGGTCGGTGGACCTGACGAGCAGCGCCGCGACCAGGCCCGCGAGCAACGTGATGCCGATCGAGCACCACAGGGCGACGCTGTAGCCGCTGAGTGCTGCCTTGTTGATGACCGCCGCGAGCTGTGGCGGAAGCCCACGCCCGCCGAGGATGCCGCCACTCCGGGCCGCACTGGCGATGGCCGGTGGGAGCCCGGGTACCGCCTGCAGTCGGGCGGCGATGGCCGAGGACAGGACGCTGCTGAACAGCACCGTGCCAAGCACCCCACCTACCTGGTTGGCCGTGCTGGTCACTGCCGCTCCCCCGCCGGAGTCCGGCGCGGCGAGGCCGGCCGTCGCGATGGAGTAGAGCGGCATGAGGGCCATGCCGAGGCCGAGGCCGGCGAGGAGCATGCCGGGCAGGAGCAGGGTGGCGTATCCGCTGTCGGGTGTGAGGAAGGTCAGGAGCAGCAGGCCGAGCGCGGTGAGCAGCAGGCCCGGCACGATCAGGTTGCGCGGCGATGTGCGGTGCAGCAGACGGGCGGAAACCTGGGTGGAGCCGATGACGATCGCGGCGACCGTGGGCAGGACGGCCATGGCGGTGCCGAACGGGGAGTAGCCGCCGAAGTTCTCCAGGTACGCCGTCAGGGTCGGGAAGAGGGCGAGCGTGCCCACGCCGGCCAGGAACAAGGTGAGGAAGGAGCCGATGCGGTTGCGGTCCTTGATGGCGTACGACGGGAGGAGTGCGGTGGCGGTAGCGACCTGCCACCACCCGAAGGCCAGGAGCAGGACGACGCCGACCGCGAACAGGGCCAGCACCAGGACGTCGGTCCAGCCGCGCGGGCTCGTCTCCTGGAAGCCGTAGACGAGGGCGAGGAGCCCGCCGGTGCCGAACACCAGGCCCGGCGCGTCCAGGCGGGGGCCGGTGCGGACCGGGCGGTCGTGCACCAGGGTGGCGGCACCGAGCAGGGTGATCAGGGCGAGAGGGACGGTGGCGTACAGGCACCAGCGCCAGCTCAAGTTGACGAGCAGCCAACCGCCGGTGAGCAGGCCCACCGCCGAGCCGCCGGCGGCGATCGTGGCGTAGACCCCGAAAGCCCTGCCACGTGCCTTCGGGTCGGTGAAGTTGGCCGTCACCAGGCCCAGTGCAGCCGGCGTCAGCAGCGCGGCGAAGACGCCCTGTAGGGCGCGGGCCCAGGCCAGGACGCCGGGCGTGGGGGCCGACCCGCCGATCGCGGCGGCCACCGCGAAACCGGCCAGGCCGATGATCACCATCCGTTTGCGGCCCGCCAGATCCGCGAGGTGCCCACCGAGCAATAGCAGCCCGACGAAGGCGAGTTCGTACCCGGTGAAGAGCGAATTCAGGTCGTCGGCGCGTACGTGCAGCTCGACCATGATGGACGGCAGCGCCATGCGCAGGGACGTCGCATCGAGCAGGACGAGCAGCTGCACGAGGGCGACCACCACCAGGCCCCACCAACGCTTGGGGTGCGGGAGCGGAGAATCCTGCGGGTGGGGCGGGAAGGGAGGTGTCGGCCAGGCGTGGGGGGCCATGCCCGGGGGTGGTCCGAATCCCTGCGGGGGGACCAGGCCCGCCGGGGCCGTGGGCGCGTACGCGGGCGGCGGGGGTGTGTCGGGGACGGGAGTTGCACCGGGCGTGCCGACGGTCGTCTCCGGGGCGTAGTCCAGCAGCTTGGCGGCGTGACGGCCGAGTTGGGCCAGTACCGCGCCCGGCAGCCACTCCCCCTCCGCGTCGGCTTCCGTGTCCGCCGCCGTGCGGGCCGCGACCTGTTGGAGGGTGGGCCGCCCGGCCGGGTCCTTGTCGAGGCACTGGCGTACGAGAGCAAGTAGCGGTTCCGGTACGCCGGTCAGGTCCGGCTCCTCCTCGGCGATCCGGAAGAGGTGGGCGTTCAGGCCGGTCTCGGTGGCGCCGAAGAGGAGGCGTCCGGTGGCGGCGTAGACGAGGACGGCGCCCAGGCAGAACACGTCGCTGGCCGGGGTGAGTTCGAGGCCGCGTACCTGCTCGGGCGACATGAAGCCGGGGGAGCCGATCAGCATGCCGGTGCGGGTGTGCAGGCTGTCCCCGGCGAGGCTGTCCATGGCCCGGGCGATCCCGAAGTCGATCACGCGCGGTCCGTCGACGGTGACCAGTACGTTGGACGGCTTGAGGTCCCGATGGATCAGGCCCGCCTCGTGCACCGCCTGGAGGGCGAGGGCGAGGCGGTTGGCCAGCACCCGCACGGAGTTCTCGGGTAGCGGCCCGAAGTCGTGTGCGACCACGGTGGTCAGGTCGGGCCCCGGGATGTACTGGGTGGCCACCCAGGGCACCGCGGCCTCGGTGTCGGCGTCGAGCACGGCCGCCGTCCAGGAGCCGCCCACCTTCCGGGCCGCCGCCACCTCGCGGGCGAAGCGCCGACGGAACTCCGGATGCTGTGCGTGCTCGGCCTGGACGACCTTGACCGCAACGGTCCGCCCGGCCTCGGAACGACCCAGGTAGACCAGGCCCATACCGCCGGCCCCCAGACGGGCGATCAGTCGGTACGGGCCTATGTGCGTCGGGTCTGAGGAGATCAACTGGTCCACGGGGGAAAGATAATCCACGGTCCGGGCCCCGGCACCGGCTTCCACACTTCCTTGCCGGAAAAGCACGAGACATACCGCGGTCCCACGATGTCGCGAACCCACCCTTCCGCGAACCCACGACTCTGCGGCTCCAGATGTCGCTTCAGTCCGACGGATAGGCCGTTGCCGGGCGCTCGTGGGTGTTCCGGGCGGTTCTCACCGTCCGGAACACCCACGACGCCACGCCGGTAGCGGGCTGCAACTGCCCGGTGCGCAAGGCGGCCAGGAACCGCTCCACCACGGCCTGCTGCTCCGACCGGCTCACCCGCGCACGCGGCCGTCGAGCCGCCACATGCTCGCGCGAGCGCCGCGCGATCTGCCGCACCGTCGCCGCGGACTTTCCCACGGCCTCGGCGATCTCGCCGTACGGCATCGCGAACACCTCTCGGAGCACGAACACCGCCCGCTCCGCCGGCCCGAGCGTTTCCAACACGGTCAGCATCGCGATCGAGACACTCTCCGCGAGTTCAACGTCCTCGGCGACATCAGGGCTGGTCAGCAGCGGTTCCGGCAGCCACTCCCCCACATACTCCTCGCGGCTGCGGGACAACGTTCGCAGCCGGTTGAGCGCTTGCCGGGTGACGACCCGGACGAGATACGCCCGCGGGTCACGCACCTGCGAGCGGTCGGCGTCGGCCCACCGCAGCCACGACTCCTGCACCACGTCCTCCGCGTCGGCCGCCGACCCGAGCATCTCGTAGGCGACCGTGAACAGCAGACTGCGACGGGCGACGAACGGGTCCTTGACCGGGTCGAACGGGTCCTCGGGCATTCCGAACGGGTCCTCGGTCATGCCGTCGACGCCGGGCCGGAGTTCTCAGGGCGCGCGGCCAGCGGAATCTCGCAGGCAGCGGAGAAGCCCTGCGACTCGATCCCGAGCGCCGCGTTGTTCCTGGTCGCCAGGTTGACGAAGGCGATGAAGGCGGTGAGTTCGACCATTGCCGCCGGGCCGAGCCGGTCGAGCAAGCGCGCCGACAGCTCGTCGGTAACGGTCGGCGGCGTGTTCGTCATCGCCTCGGCATACTCCAGTACCTCCCGCTCCAGCACCGTGAACACCTCCGACTCCCGCCACCGCGGCACCTGGCTCGCCTTGGCGAGGTCCAGCTTCTGGTTCTGCGCCTGGAAGTAGCCGGTGTCGAGGCACCAACTGCACCCGACCTGCGCCGCGACGGCCATGTGCGCGAACGACTTGAGGCTCTCGTCGACCGCGGCCCACTCGCTCACCCTGGCCCCGAACTCCAGGTTGTCCTGGGCGACTTCGGGGCTGTGCCACGTCACCTCGACGGGTTCGGGCACGGCACCGAGCTGCTCGATCATGCTCTCCGTGAGCCCGGTGGGAAGCTCCGCCTTCGGAACGCGTAGCGCCATGATGTTCTCTCCCTGCACGTTGGCCTGCTTGCCTGTCCGCCATGAAGACACCGCCGGGCCCGCGGATGTGACAACCACCGCTACCGCAAAGGCGCCTCGTACGTGCGGTGTGCGGTCGGACATCCGCGGGGGCTCGGCGAGCAGTGGGGCCAGGTACGGCCAGGCAGGGCAGGCAGGGCGGGTATCGGCGTGCTACGCGCGGGTCGTTTCGTAGTCGAGGACTGCGGGCGGGGCGGTCCGGGTTGTCGGGCGCATGATCAGGATCAGTACGGCCAGCCCGGCGAAGATGACCGCGGCGGCGACGCCGATGACGTGCAGGCTGGCGGTGAACGCGGCCCGCGCGGTGTGCAGCAGTTCCGCGCCCCGGCCGGCGGGGAGGTGCTGGCTGGCGGCGACTGCGCCGGCCAGCGAGTCGGACGTGCCACCCATCCGGCTGCGGTAGACCACCGCGGCCACCACGCCGAGCAGCCCGAAGCCGAGCGAACCGCCGAAGTAGTTGCCGGTCTCCGACATCGACGCAGCCGAACCGGCGCGCTCCGGCGGTACGGACCCGACGATCAGCCCGGTGCCCAGCGCGAACAGCGGGCCGGTACCCAGCGCCAGTACGGCGATGCCGGTCATCACCATCGGGAGGGCGCTCGCACCGGCGACGCCGACCAGCAGCAGGCTGCCCAGCGCCGACCCCACCAGCCCGCCGGCGATCGCGGTCGTCGGCTGCATCCGCCGGGCGAGCGCCGGCGCGCCCAGGGTGCCGACCGCCACGCCCAGGCCCATCGGTGCGAACAGCACCGCCGACGCGACCGGCGAGAAGCCCAGCACGCTCTGTAGGTACTGGGTCACCACCAGGCCCGTACCGGCCATGGCGATGCCGGCGAAGACCAGTCCGACGAGTACCGCCGTGAACGGGCGGTTGCGCAGCAGCCGCAGGTCCAGCAGCGGCGTCGCCAACCGCAGTTGCCGGCGGACGAACAGGAAGCCGAGGGCCGCGCCGACGACGAGGGCCACCGCCGGCACGACCGGCGCGCTCTCGACGGTCAACTGCTTGATGCCGTAGACCATCGCCAGCACCGCCACGAGCGACAGCCCGACGCTGGCCGGGTCCAGCCGGCCCGCCTGGTCGCTGCGGAACTCCGGCAGCAGGACCGGCCCGGCACACAGCAGCAACGCCATCGCCGGCACCGCGGCCAGGAACACCGATCCCCACCAGAAGTGCTGGAGCAGGAATCCGGCGAGTACGGGTCCGAGCGCGCCGCCGGTGAACTGGCAGGTCGCCCAGATCGCGATGGCCCGCCCGCGCTGCCGTTCGTCGCGGAACATGTTGGTGAGCAAGGCGAGTGTGGAGGGCATCAGGGTCGCACCGGCGACGCCCAGCAGCGCCCGCGCGACGATCAGCATCAGCGGGCTGACCGCGAAGGCGGCCACCACCGACAGCACCGCGAACGCCGCCCCGCCGATCATCAGCAGCCGTCGGCGGCCGATCCGGTCGCCGAGCGTGCCCATCGTGATGACCAGGCCGGCCACCATGAGTCCGTAACTGTCGCTGATCCACAGCTGCTGGACGTTGGTGGCACCCAGGTCGGCGCTCAGCTGTGGGAGTGCGAGGAGCAACGCCGTCATGTCCATCGCGACCAGCAGTGTCGGCAGCATCAGGACGATCAGTCCCAGCCATGCCCGGTTGACTCGCATCTTCGCAACTCCCAGATCTCTCGACGTATCGCCCCTTGGTCGGAGCGGTCGAGAGCTTCTTGACACCGGTACGGACGGAATTCCCTCCCGTCCGCCACGGCGGGGTTTCCCTGGTTGTGGAGGATGGCGCCGAGCCGGTTGGTCGCATGGATCGTGTCGCGTGGATCGTGGCGATCGGGGAGACCGATGCCGTCGCCCTGTTGGACCGGGTGTCCCTGCCCTACACCGCCGCCGCGTCCCCGGCCGGCGACGGCCGGCCGCTCCGGGCGGCCTGCTCCGGCTGTGCCGGCGACACGGCCTGAAGGTGCTGGGTGGCCTCGTCGGCGGTGTGGGCGGAGGCGAAGGTGAACGCGCGGGGGGACGGCCCGTGCGCCCGCAGGTCCGCCAGCCGCTCCAGGCCCTCGTCGACGGTCGGCAGGTGACCGGCGGGGACCCACCAGAGCACCAGGTGCGCCTCGACGTGCCGCGCGAACCATTCGCGGCGCCGCTGCATCGCCTCCAGGTGCCCGCTGCGGTAGGTGAATTCCCACAGGGCTTCCGAGGTCTCCCACACCGACATGGTGACGATGACGTTCTCGCCCGCCGGGCGCAGGCCGGTGGCGTCGGCCTCCCCCTCCTCCGCGAACCGCCACACGAAGCCGGGCGCATCATCGGCGGCGGCGTTGACCGGGTTGAGCAGCTCGACGAACGGCGCAATGCGCGGGTCGTCGAGGGGGTGATGGAGCGTGGCGACGTTGAGCTGGGCGAGGTGGGCGGCATGCGTGGATGCGGTCATGGCCTCATCCCAGCACGGTCCGCTTTTCTATGTCAATGATGATTGTTTTTAGAAGCCTCGACCACCACACAGCACTCCCCCGGCCTGGCGTCCATGCGGGCGCGAACGGGACCGTCCGCGCCGAGCAGCCCTTCCAGCAGCGCGAGATTCATGCCGCAGACCAGCGGCGGGAAGCGTTCGGCGACGGCATGGAAGGGACAGTTGCGCATACGGACTACGCGGGCGGCCACCCCGGACGCCCCCTTGGCGTCTTCGGTGTCTGCGGCGTCTGCGGTGTCTTCAGCGTCTGCGGCGCCTGTGGTGTCTTCCAGGTGCGGTTCGTAACCGCGGGCGGCGAGCATCTCCATGGCCTCTTCGAGACCGCCGCAGGGCGCCGCCGAGCCGCGTAGGGCCTCACCCCTGCGACGCGCGGCCGCGCAGAGCCCGGCATCCAACCCGGCCTGCTCGGCGGCCTCAGCGAGCAACTCGGCGGCGGTGCGGTAGTCACGGGCCGGCAGCGACACCGTCCGCTCGCCCCGCGCCCGCGTGTACACCTTGGCGGGACGACCCGCCCCCGGCCCCGAGCGGCCCGTCAGGCGGCGGCTACCGCTTTCCAGCAGCCCGACCTCGACCAGCCTGTCCAGATGGTGCGCCGCGAGCGTGCGCGCCACCCCGGCCGCCTCGGCGGCCTCGTTGCGGCCGACCTCGCGGCCCTGCGCCGCCACGTACTCGTACAAGCGGCGCCGCACCGGATCCTGCAACGCCGCGATCGCGTCGATGTTCTCCACCCAGCCATTCTACGAACAACGCAGGTTGGAGATAGAAGGGCGGAACGCGACCCCGACCGGTGCGCCCGGAGGCCCCCAGCCGGTCGGCCGCACCCTGTTGGCTTCCATCGACCCGACGGCCACCCTGGCGACGTTCGGCTCGGTGTGGGCCGTGCTCTCTGTCGGCCACAACCTCGCGGACCACGTGATCGGGCAGACGGACCGCCAGGCCGCGGGGAAGGCGGCGTGTCCCCTAGCCCAGGTCATTCACGCCGGCGTCCGCCGGTCGCCGCAGTGCCTCCGGGGAACCCAACAGGCCGTGCGGCAGATAGCCGGACTGGACGCCCAACTCCCACCCGTGCACCTGAACCGCGAGAGCAGCCAGCGCAAGGGCACCGAGCGGCAGCAGACTCCTGGGGGCGGGATCGGATCCCACGCTCTCCCGGTGCTCGCGGAGCCGCGCCACGAGAACCTGCTCGAAAGCGTGTTGGTCGTCGTCGAGGAGCACGCGAAGGAGGCGCTGGTCCGGTGTCAGGGGGCCGGCTGTGTCCAGTCGTCGGGCCGCCTCGGCGCGCTCATCGGCATCCGGCTTGCACAGGGGCATGGTGGGCCAGTCGTGGGGCAGGTGCCCGGGCGCCTCGGTCAAGTAGCCGCACAGTGCGTCCATCGCTGCAAGGTCCGCCGGATCCGATGTCGAGTTCAGCTGCGAGCACGGCAGGCCGTCGCGGATCTCCTCCGCGAACTCCCGCAACAGCAGACCGATCACCCGCTGCCATTCCCGCACCAGGTCGCCGACCAGGCATATCGCGAACGTGCCGGCCCAATCCCCGGCCGTGGGAGCCTGCTCAAGTACGTCGCCGAAGGCGATGTCCTCGCTGCTGAGCTGCTCGCCGATGAGCGGGAAGCCGATCTCCTGGTCGCCGTCGGGGAAGCAGCCGATGCTCAGAGCCCCCAGGGAGCATTCCGCCGCGGTCCGCAGGGCCGTGTGCGCTGGCTCGTCAAGCGCGAGGTCCTCCAGGGTGCGGGCGGCGACGTGGTCGAGGAGCTCGTCGCACATCTCCTGCAACTTCTCCGGGGACGGGTCGTCGTAGCGCATCCCGTGCCACCGCCGCCGGGTCCGCTGGCTGATGTCGTCGAGCGCCTCGGATATGCGCCGTCCGTTCACCTCGTGGCGCGTCACTTCCTGCACAGCTGCTGCCCTCTCATGATCTTCTTGGCCCGATACGGCACGCTACCAGCGGGCTCGGACAGTGCCTGGGCGGAGACAACCTTCGCAGTCAGCGCTGGGGATTCCTCCGGCCCGGGTTCTGCCCAGTCAACCGCCGGCACATGACGATCAGTTGGTGCGGATCGGCGATCACCGTGGCGGTCTGGCCCCGGGCCGCCTGCGCGAAGGCAGTGCGGACGACTTGGCTATCCAGGTACGGATACGTCGGCTGGATGCCGAGCGTCTGACCGTACGGGGCCCAGCCGCGGGCCGCGGCACCCACCCACCGCGGGGCCGCCCGCTGGCCAAACTCGTCGCCGAACACGGGCTGCTGGTCCCCGGCGGCCTGCCGGCCGACAGTCGGGGCGTACGGAGAGCCTGCGGCGGGCACGGCGAGGCGGGCGCCGCCGTCCGTCGGGCCCTCGCGTGGGCAGGCCGTCAGACGGTGGCCTCCCGCCTGGCCACCGTTACCAGTTCGGCCGCCGGTCCCACCAGGCGCCGCCCGGTGGGCCAGATCGCGCGCAGTTCGCGGGTGAGGTCGACACCCGCCACGTCGACGCCGGTCAGCCGACCCTCGGCGATGTCCCCGCGGACGGCCAGCTCGCTCAGGACGGACGGCCCGGTGCCGGCGATCACCGCACCGCGCACGGCGGCCGTCGAACCGAGCTCGACCAAGGGGCGGGCACGTTCACAGCCGGCCAGATGCAGGGCGCGGTCCAGGGTCTGCCGCGTGCCGGAACCGCTCTCCCGCAGCACCAGCGGCGTACGGGACAGTTCCCGCGCCGACAGCGGCTCGCGTCGCCGCGCCCACGGGTGACCGGGGTCGACCACGACGACGAGCCGGTCCTCGGCCACCTGCCGCGTGGACATCACGCGGGGCAGGTGCGGTCCCTCGATGAACCCGATGTCGGCCTCGCCTGATTCGACCAGCTCGGGCACGTGCTCGCTGTTGGTCACCTGCAACCCGATGTACAGCTCCGGCCGGCGGCCTCGCAGTTCGCTGATCCAGGCCGGCAGCAGGTACTCCGCGATGGTCAGGCTCGCCGCGACGCGCAGTTCGGCCTCCCGCCGATCGCGCAGCTTGCCGGCGCCGGTGAGCAGCTCGTCCAGCTCGTCCAGGACACACCGGGCGTGTCCCGTGACGACCTGCCCGGCCAGCGTCAGTCGGGAGCCGCGTCGGGTCCGGTCGACCAGCACCAGTCCCAGCCCGCGCTCCAGCGTCGACAGCCTGCGGCTGGCGGACGGTTGGGAGATCCGCAGCCGCTCGGCCGCGCGACCCAGGCTCCCCAGGTCGGCCACGAGGACGAGGAGCCGCAGCGACTCCAGGTCAGGCGTGCGCAGGGCGAGGCGAACGGTACGGCGATCCGGCACGGAGGAGTCTGTCACAGCCCCAGCGTATGACCAGGTCATACGCCTCGGCTATGAGCTCCTGCTCGATCAGGGGCTACAGGGCGAGCGTGGGGCCGCCCAGAGTGGTGATCATGAAGGACACCAGCCTCTCCCGGTCAAGGACCGCCCGCCCACCCCGCCTTGCCCCCGCCGGAAAGCCCGGCACCGCCCTCGCCGACCGGCTGCCCGGGCTCGCCCTCGCCGTCGCAGTCGCCCTCGTCGCGACCGCCCTGGGCCGGCTGGTCCCCGTCGTCGGCGGGCCGGTGAGCGGAATCGTGCTCGGGGTACTGGTGGCGGTCCTGGTGCGGCCCGGCGAACGGATGCGGCCCGGCATCGCCTTCGCCGGACGCGGAGTGCTCCAGACCGCGGTGGTGGTACTGGGCGCGCAACTGTCCCTGGGCCAGGTGCTGCGGGTCGGTGTCAGCTCGCTGCCGGTGATGATCGTGACCCTCGCAGCCTGCCTGGCGGCGGCGTACGGCATCGGACGCCGCCTTGGTGTCGTCCGCGACCTGCGCACCCTGATCGGTGTGGGCACCGGCATCTGCGGCGCCTCCGCGATCGCCGCGGTCACGCCGGTCATCGGCGCGGCCGAGGCGGAGGTGGCCTACGCCGTCTCCACCATCTTCGTCTTCAACATCGCCGCGGTGCTGGCCTTCCCCGTCCTCGGGCATCTGCTGGGAATGGGCCAGCACGCCTTCGGCCTGTTCGCCGGCACCGCGGTCAACGACATGTCGTCGGTCGTCGCCGCCGCCACCACCTATGGCAGCCCGGCGGCCGACTACGCAGTGGTGGTCAAGCTCGCCCGCACGCTGCTGATCATCCCGATCTGCCTCGGCCTCGCCGCCCTCGCCCGCCGCCGCGCGCGGACGGCCGACGCCGGCACAGCTGGTGTGGGGCAGGGACTTCCCGGCCCGGTGCGCGTCGGCCGGCTGGTGCCGTGGTTCCTCGCCGGCTTCCTCGTCCTGGCGGCCGTGAACACCGTCGGATTCGTCCCGTCCGCCGCCCACGGCCCGCTCAACACGCTCGCAGGCTTCCTGATCACCGTCGCCCTGTCCGCGATCGGCCTGTCCACCGAACCCTCCAAGCTGCGCCGAGCCGGCGCCGCACCCCTGCTGCTCGGGGGCTGCCTGTGGCTGGTGGTGTCCGCCACCAGCTTGGCCGTCCAGTTCCTGGCCCGGTACCTGTGACCGTCGCACGCACAAGGACGCACGGCCCCGGCGGGTACCGAGACAGTCCCCCGGGCACCAAGGAGCTGCCCTCAGGTGGTTTGAACTTGAGAATGAGTCCGGGACCCTCAATACGGCCCGGACCGACGCGCGGACGCGACGGACGCGACGGACGCGACGGACGCGACGGACGCGACGGACGCGACAGTAAAAGCTCATGCGAAAGTTCCGGTGGGGATGTCAAGACGGCGGCGGCGGCTCCGACCAACTGGTCGAAGGCCCCCGCCGGGGCTCGCGATCCACGAGGAGTACGAGATGAAGTTCCTGATCAGCCTGCACATCAACCCGGCCGTGTTGGACGCGCTGACCGACGAGGAGAAGGCGGCGATCGGCGAGGGCCACGCCGCGTTCATGGCGGCGCTGAAGGAGTCCGGTGAGCTGATCACCACGCAGGCGCTGGTCGACCCGTCACAGGCCGCCGTGGTGTCCGTACGCAACGGCCAGCCGGTGGTGACCGACGGGCCCTTCCTGGAGTCCAAGGAGTACCTGGGCGGCTTCTACCTGGTCGACTGCGAGAACAAGGAGCGGGCGATCGATCTCGCGGCGCAGATCCCGGACACCGCGATCGAGGGTCTGGGCGTCGAGGTGCGGCAGGTGATGTTCGCCGAGGGACACTTGGAGGCATGACAGCGCCAGGAGTCATCGAGGACCTGCTGCATGAGCTCGCGCCGCAGGTCCTCGGCACGTTGGTCCGTCGGCACGGCCAGTTCGAAGGGTGTGAGGACGCGGTACAGGAGGCCGTCCTCGCCGCCACAGTGCAGTGGCCGGCCGAGGGAGTGCCGAACAACCCGCGCGGCTGGCTGGTGACCGTCGCCTCCCGGCGGCTCATCGACCAGCAGCGCAGTGACCACGCGCGCCGCGAGCGGGAGTGGGCGACGGCCACCGAGGTGGTGCCCGAGGACGTACCGGACACCGACGACACACTCGTCCTGCTGTTCCTGTGCTGCCATCCGACGCTGACCGCGGCCTCCCAGACCGCCCTGACGCTGCGGGCCGTCGGCGGCCTGACCACGGCCGAGATCGCCCGCGCGTTCCTGGTGCCGGAGGCCACCATGGCGGCCAGGATCAGCCGGGCCAAGCAGCGCATCAGGGCCGCCGGCAGCTCGTTCGGCCTGCCGGACGGGGCGGAGCGCGAGGAGCGGCTACGGGTCGTCCTGCACGTGCTCTACCTGATCTTCAACGAGGGCTACACCGCCTCGTCGGGCAGCGAACTGCACCGCGCCGACCTCGCGAACGAGGCGATCCGGCTGGCGAGGATGGTGCACGCGCAGCTGCCCGAGGACGGCGAGGTGACCGGGCTGCTCGCGCTGATGCTGTTGACCCACGCCCGCCGGGAGGCACGGACGACGACGGCCGGCGACCTGGTGCCGCTCGACGAGCAGGACCGTACGAAGTGGGACCGCGGACTGATCGACGAGGGGCTGGAGTTAGTCAAGGCGTCGCTGGCCGGTCCGGAGCTGGGGCCCTACCAGCTCCAGGCTGCCATCGCCGCCACGCACGCCGACGCGGCCACGGCCGGGGAGACCAACTGGCCGCAGGTGCACGCCCTTTACTTGATCCTGGAACGGATCGCGCCCAACCCGATGGTCACCCTCAACCGGGCCATCGCACTCGCCGAGACCGAGGGCCCGCCGGCCGGCCTGGCCCTGCTGGCCACCTTGGACAGTGACGGGCGGATGGCCGGGCATCACCGGCTGCTGTCCGTACGGGCGCATCTGCTGGAGAAGACCGGCGACACGACCGGGGCGTACGAGCTCTACCGGCGCGCCGCGAAGTCCACCGCCAGCATCGCCGAGCGGCGCTACCTGGAGTCCCGGGCCAGCCGAGTGAAAGGGTGAATCCGGCCCGCAGCGTTCTTCTCCGGGCCGCCGGGTACTGCCGTGGCGCTGTTCCTCCTCGGCTTACGGGGTCGCACGTACGATGACGAGCGATCCTGCGTACGTCGGCTGCTTGCGCAGGTGGCCGAATTCTTCGTCCCAGGCACCGGAGTTCAGGTCGTGGCGCAGGGTGGCGTCGAAGTGTTCGCGAACGCGGTCGTCGACGAAGCTCCAGGCCGAACACGCCTGGCGGGCCGCCGGGTCGAGCAGCATCTCGGGACGGCCGTAGTACGCCTCGTTGAAGCCGTCCGTGCAGTCCAGGGGGATGGGCACGGTCTGGATCGTGCTGGTGCCGCCCAGGGCGGCGGTCAGCTGCTCGATGGGCGGGTAGCGGCGGGCCTCGGTATCGAGGACCTCGGGCGCGTACCGGTAAAGCCAGAATTCCCGTACCACGTTGGGATCGCAGGTGAGGAGGACGACCGGCCCGCGGGTCACGCGCCGCATCTCGCGCAGGCCGGCCTCGGCGTCGGACCACTGGTGCACGCTGAACAGCGTCATCGCCCCGTCGAACTCCCCGTCGGCGAAGGGCAGGTCCTCGGCGACGGCGTCGATCGCCAGGGCGAGCTGTGTGGGCCGCTGGGCGCGCATCGATTCCGAGGGCTCGACCGCCGTCACTTCACGCGCCGCGCTCTCGTAGGAGCCGGCGCCGGCGCCGACGTTGAGCACCGTCCGGGAGTCGCCCAGGGTCTCGGCGATGAAGCGGGCGATCCGCACGTCCGGCCGGCGGAAGGAGGCGTATCCGGAGCCGATCGCGCCGTAGTCGACGTCGCCGGCGCTGCCGTCCTGGGTTCGTGTGGTCATGGGGCCTTACCTCGCCTCGTGAGCAGGATCAGGGGAAGAAGAGCCCGCGCGCTCCCGGTTGTGTGCCGGTCGGCGCGCACGGGCCTGTGACGGTGCTATGAGCGGAGTGGGAGCCGTTCCCGGCCGCCATCGGATCGTTCGCAGCCGGGTGCGGGCGCGGCTCTGCGCTCTGCCGGAACGCGGCGTCGGCCGGTGCGGGATGCGGTCCAGACGGAGTCGAGGCCCAACAACCATGTGCGGTCCCCGCCTTCGTATCCGCTGTCGGCCACCCGACCCGCCTCCTTCACACCGGTGCCTGTACATGCCCATCCTGCATCTGCGGTGCGGATTCAACAATCACCTGCCAATTGCTTGGCCAATCACCCAAATTGCGATGCAGGCGGGAATGGGATGTTGGAGGTAGTGACAGTCGGCACCAGGTCCAGGAGTGCGGCGCGGTCGGTGGCGGTCGCCCGGGGCGGTTGGTGGGCGTAGCGGGAAGGGTTCGGGCCGTGGGTGGGACGGCGTGGCGCACGGATGTGACGGACAGTGCGACGGGTCGAGGGGTTGGTCGCAGCTCGGGAGGAACTCGGGGTAAGACGCCGCGCGGGGCCGCTCGCCTCACACGGCCCTGTTGCGGCGTGTGCGTGGGGCGTAACCCCAGACGCTCCTGTCGCGTGACGGGCCGGAAATTCGATCTTTCTACGGTGCTGGTCATGGGGCTGCTCGCCACCGGCGGGACGGTCCCGGCTCGGTAAGGCACACACACCGCGGGGTGGGGTTTCGGTGGCATCTGGCTCGAAGGACGGCAGTGTCCGCACGGTCTGCTCGTACTGCGGGGTCGGCTGCGGGATCGTGCTGGACGTGGCGCGGGACGCTGCCGACGGCCGCCGCCGCGCGGCGAGGGCGTCCGGGGACAAGGCGCACCCCACCAACTTCGGCCGCCTGTGTACGAAGGGGGCGACGAGTGCGGACATGATGGCCGCGCCCGGGCGGGCGGAACGGGCACTGGTGCGAGCCGAGCGGGGCGCGCAGGCGGTCGAGACGGATGTGGACGAGGCCATCGTGTCGGTCGCCGGTCGGCTGCGGGCGGTCCTGGACGAGCACGGGCCGGACGCGGTGTCCTTCTACGTGTCCGGGCAGATGTCCTTGGAGGCGCAGTACCTGGCGAACAAGCTGGCCAAGGGCTTCGTGCGGACCCACCAGGTCGAGTCGAACTCGCGGCTGTGCATGGCCTCGGCCGGGTCCGGTTACAAGCTGTCGCTGGGCGCGGACGGCCCGCCCGGCTCCTACCAGGACTTCGACAGCGCGGACGTGTTCTTCGTCATCGGCGCCAACATGGCCGACTGCCACCCGATCCTCTTCCTGCGCATGCGGGACCGGGTCAAGGCCGGCGCCAAGCTCATCGTCGTCGATCCCCGCCGCAGCGCCACCGCCGACAAGGCCGACCTCTTCCTCCAGATCAGGCCCGGCACCGACCTCGCCCTGCTGAACGGCCTGTTGCACCTGCTGGTCGCGAACGGCCACACCGACGAGGAGTTCATCGCCGAGTTCACCGACGGCTGGGAGGAGATACCTGCCTTCCTCGCGGACTATCCGCCCGAGCGGGTCGCGGAGCTCACCGGCCTCGCCGAGAACGACATCCGGCAGGCCGCACAGTGGATCGGCGAGGCCGGTGAGTGGATGAGCTGCTGGACCATGGGCCTGAACCAGTCCACCCACGGCACCTGGAACACCAACGCCCTGGTCAATCTGCACCTCGCCACCGGCGCCATCTGCCGCCCGGGGGCCGGCCCCTTCTCACTGACCGGCCAGCCCAACGCCATGGGCGGCCGGGAGATGGGCTACATGGGCCCCGGCCTGCCCGGACAGCGCTCCGCGCTGGTCGCCGCCGAGCGCGCCTTCATCGAGAGCCTGTGGAACATCCCCGAGGGCTCCCTGCGTCCCGAGGCCGGGCGCGGCACCGTCGAGATGTTCGAGCGGATGGCCGCCGGCGACATCAAGGCATGCTGGATCATCTGCACCAACCCGGTCGCCTCGGTCGCCAACCGCAAGACCGTCATCGCCGGTCTGGAGGCCGCCGAACTCGTCATCACGCAGGACGTCTTCGCCGACACGGAGACCAACGCGTACGCCGATGTCGTCCTGCCCGCGACGCTGTGGGCGGAGTCCGACGGCATCATGATCAACTCCGAGCGGAACCTCACCCTCGTACAAGGGGTCGTCGACCCGCCCGGACAGGCACTGCCCGACTGGCAACTGATCGCCCGAGTGGCCTGCGAGATGGGCTTCGCCGACGCGTTCACCTACGCCTCCGCGGAGGAGGTGTTCGAGGAGCTCAGGCAGGCGTGGAACCCCAAGACCGGCTGGGACCTACGCGGCGTCACCTACGAGCGGCTGCGCACCACACCGGTCCAGTGGCCGGCACCCGGCGTCGAAGGATCGGACCGCAACCCGATCCGCTACCTCAACGACGGCGTCAGCCAGACCCTGCTGGAGCGCGAGGACGGCACGCGCCCCCGCCTGGCCTTCCCGACCGCGAGCGGACGCGCTCAGTTCTTCGCCCGACCGCACCTACCGTCGGCCGAACTCCCCGACGACGACTACCCGTTCGTCCTCAACACGGGCCGCCTCCCCCACCAATGGCACACGATGACCAAGACCGGCAAGGTCGCCAAGCTCGCCAAGCTCAACCCCGGCCCGTTCGTGGAAGTCCATCCCGAGGACGCCGACGCCATGGGGATCGCGGAGGGCGATCAGATGGAGATCGCTTCCCGCCGCGGGCGGGCCGTCCTTCCCGCCGTGGTCACCGACCGGGTCCGGCCCGGCACATGCTTCGCCCCCTTCCACTGGAACGACCTGTTCGGCGAGTACCTCAGCATCAACGCCGTCACCAACGACGCCGTCGACCCGATCTCCTTCCAACCCGAGTTCAAGGTCTGCGCCGTCGCCCTCACCAAGACAGCCGCACCCGCCCCGGCGGCCCACCCCCACACACAGCCCGAAGCCGCCCCGACGGCCGCCGCGCAGCAACCGGCGCCCGCGGTCGCCCTACCCGCCCCCGCGGACTCCCCCGTCCACGCGCTCGCCAGCGTCTTCGGCATCACCGACCTCGCCCCCGCGCCCCTGGCCGAGCCGGAGCGCCGCTACCTCTCCGGCTATCTCTCCGGTCTCGCCCTGGCCCCGCCCGACGGGCGTGTCCCCGTACTGCCGCCGGACGCGCCCTTCGCCCCCGCCTCCGCACTGTGGGTCGACGGCGTCCTCGCCGGCATGTTCTCCCGCACCGCCGCGCCCGCCACCGCCGCACCTACCCCCGCCGCACCTGCCCCCGGGCCCGCACGGACCACCGCATCGGTGGCCGGCGCCGCCGTACCGCCCCGTCGCCTGGTCATCCTGTGGGCCTCGCAGACCGGCAACGCCGAGGAGTTCGCCGCCACCGCCGCCGCACACCTCACCGAGGCGGGCCGCACCCCCGAACTGCTCTCCATGACGGACCTCGCTCCGGGACAGCTCGCCACCGGCACCGACACCGACCTGCTGGTCGTCACCAGCACCTTCGGCGACGGTGACGCCCCTGACAACGGCGCCGACTTCTGGCAGGCGCTGTCCGCCCCGGACACCGGACCGCTGGAGGGAATCCGGTACGCGGTGCTCGCCTTCGGCGACTCCACCTACGACGACTTCTGCGGTCACGGCCGCCGGCTCGACGAACGGTTCGACGCCCTCGGGGCCAGTCGGCTCGTCGCCCGCACCGACTGCGAGCCCGACTTCGAGGAGGCCGCCGCGCAGTGGCTGGGCCAGGTGGTCACCGCCCTGGTCGCGGGCGACGACCGGCCGGCCGGGGCCGCGGGCGGAGTCGCGCCTGCCGCCCCCGATCCCGTCGTCACCGCGGCCGTCGCGCCCGCACCCGTCGTCGCCTCCGTGCCGCCGGCTCCCGCACCGGCCGGCTACACCAAGGCGTCACCGTTCGCCACCCTGCTCATCGGCAACAGGCTGCTGAGCCTGCCCGGTTCCCAGAAGGAGGTACGGCAGTTCGCCTTCGACACCCGCGACGGCGAACTCGCCTACGAAGCGGGGGACGCCCTCGGCGTATGGCCGGTCAACGGCGCCGGTCTCGTCGCCGAATGGCTCGCCCTCACCGGACTGGACCCCAACGCGCCCGTCGGCCTCGGCGACGGCAGACACCTCTCCTTCGAAGACGCACTGCGCACCCGCCTGGACATCGCCCGCGTCACCACCGGCCTGCTCAAATGGATAGCGGACCGTAGCGGCAGCCACGATCTGAAGCGACTGCTGCGGCCGGACAACAAGGACGCGCTCGCGAGGTGGAGTTGGGGCCGTCAGGCCGCCGACGTCGCCGCCACGTTCCCCGTACGCGCGTCCGCCGCGGAATGGTCCGCCGTACTCAAGCCCCTCCAGCCCCGCCTGTACTCCATCTCCTCCAGCCCGCTCGCGCACCCCGGCGAGGTCCGTCTCACCGTCTCCGTCGTCCGCTACACCAACGACCTCGGCCGCGACCGCACAGGCACCTGCTCGACGTACCTCGCCGACTGTGCGGACGACGGCCCGGTACGGGTCTTCGTGCAGCGCTCACCGCACTTCCGCCCGCCCACCGACCCCACCACCCCCATGATCATGGTCGGTCCCGGAACCGGTGTGGCACCCTTCGTGGGCTTCCTCGAAGACCGCCGGGCCCGCGGTCACACCGGCCCCAACTGGCTCTTCTTCGGTGAACAGCGCCGGTCCACCGACTTCTACTACCGCCAGGACCTGGAGACGTACCGGGCATCGGGCCACCTCGACCGCCTCGACCTCGCCTTCTCGCGCGACCAGCGCAACAAGGTCTACGTCCAGGACCGGATGCGCGAGAACGGTGCCCGCCTGTGGCAGTGGCTCCAGGACGGCGCCCACTTCTACGTCTGCGGCGACGCCGGACGCATGGCCAAAGACGTCGACCAGGCACTCAGGGACATCGCCGCAACCCACGGCGGCCTGGACAACGACGACGCCACCGCCTACGTCAGGCGCCTCTCCACAGACAAACGCTACGTCCGCGACGTCTACTGACACGCGGCGACGCCGCACGGCCTACCGACTCAATGGCCGTCGGCGCCGAACGTCGTCCGAGGGAAGGTCACGGTGAATTCGGTATGCCCGGGGCGGCTGTTCATCACGACCCGTCCGCCGTGCGCGGTGACCACGGCCTCGACGATGGCCAGCCCCAGTCCGGTACCGCCCGCCGCCCGCGAGCGGCTGTGGTCGACCCGTACGAAGCGGCCGAAGATGTCGTGTTGGACCTCCTCGGGCACGCCGGGGCCGTCGTCGGCCACCGTCAGCCGGGTCCCCTGGTCGTCGGCCGCCAACCGCACCGTCACGGCGGTCCCCGGCGGGGTGTGCATCCGGGCGTTGGCGAGGAGGTTGCCGACGACCTGGTGCAGGCGGTGTTCGTCCCCGGTCGTGGTCACCACCGTCTCGGGGAGGTCGAGCAGCCACTGGTGGCGTGGACCGGCCGCCCGCGCATCGTCGGCCGCATCGAGCACGAGTCGCGTCAGGTCCACCGGCTTGCGCTCCAGGGCGCGGCCGGCGTCGAGGCGGGCGAGCAGCAGCAGATCGTCCACGAGGCGGCTCATCCGCACGGACTCCGCCTGGATCCGTTCCAGGGAGCGCCGGACCTCGCCGGGCACCGGCTCTTTGTGCCGGAGGGCGAGTTCCGCATGGCCGCGGACGTTGGCCACCGGGGTCCGCAGCTCGTGACTGGCGTCGGCGGCGAAGTGCCGCAGTCGTTCCTCGCTCGCGTGACGGCGCTCCAGGGCGTTGCCGACATGACCGAGCATCCGGTTGAGCGCGGTGCCGACCTGCCCGACCTCGGTTCGCGGGTCGGCCACCGGCACCGGTGCCGGCATGGCGACCTCGCCGCTGGCCAGCGGCAGTTCGGCCACGCTCGCCGCCGTGGTCGTGACCCGGCGCAACGGACGCAGCGACAGCCGCACCCACAGCGCCCCCAGGACCCCGGTCACCACGAGGGCCCCGCCGAACACCGCCGCCTCGACCGCCTCCAACCGGTGCACCGTCTCCTCGACCGGGCGCAGCGGCAGACCCGTGATCAGGACGTCGCGGTCGTCGCCCACGACCGCGTTGACGCGGTACCGGCCCAGTGCGGACAGCCGGATGCCGTGTCCGGAGCCGTCGGCCGGGAGGGCGGCCAGCGCCCTGCGGTCGTCGGCGGACAGCGGCACCGCGGCATCCGTCCGGTCGCGTACGACGGCTGCCTGGGTCGGGGTGCCGCGCAGCAGCCGCGCGCCGAAGGTGCCCTCGGACTGACCGCGGGTGTCCGGCTGGTTGTCGGCGTCCGGCCTGGCCTCGTGTTCCAGGCTCGCCGCGAACCGGCCGGCGGAGGCGAACAACTGCTGGTCCAGACGCCCCACCAGGAACCCTTCGAGCGCGACGACCGTGGTGACGCCGACCGCCACGCAGGCCAGCGCCAGGAGCGCGACCAGACCCGCGGTGAGCTGACTGCGCAGGGTGCGGGGGCGGAGCCGCTTCACGAGTGCTCCGGTTTGAGGACGTATCCGACGCCGCGGACCGTGTGGATCATCGGGGTCCGGCCGGCGTCGATCTTCTTGCGCAGGTAGCTGATGTAGAGCTCGACGACGTGTGATCGACCGCCGAAGTCGTAGGACCAGACCCGGTCGAGGATCTGTGCCTTGGACAGCACCCGCCGGGGGTTCCGCATCAGGAAGCGGAGCAGCTCGAACTCGGTGCGGGAGAGTTCGATCAGTTCGCCGTCGCGGACGACCTCCCGGGCCTCCTCGTCCATGACGAGGTCCCCGACGACCAGCTGGTCGCCGTCGCCCTCCGGCTCGTGCGCCATACCGGCCCGGCGCAACAGTCCGCGCAGCCGTGCCAGCACCTCTTCCAGGCTGAACGGCTTGGTCACGTAGTCGTCGCCACCTGCGGTGATGCCCGCGATCCGGTCCTCGACGGCGTCACGTGCGGTGAGGAAGAGCACGCAGACCGTCTTCAGTTCCTTGCGCAGCAGGCGCAGCACCTGGAGACCGTCGGTGTCGGGCAGCATCCAGTCCAGGACGACGGCGTGCGGGCGGAAGGTCCGGGCCACCGCGAGCGCGGAGGCGCCGTCGGCCGCGCTGCGGACCTCCCAGCCCTCGCCCGCCAGAGCGCCGGAGAGCACTTCGGTGAGGTCCGGCTCGTCGTCGATCACGAGGACGCGTACCGGCGAGCCGTCGGCGCTGTGCAACGGGGAAGGGGGGCGGTGAGTGTGCATGGTCACTCCAGCATCCCTCCTGTGGGGGTGTGCGCGGGTATGAGCCGGCTCTGAGTTTCCTGTGAATCGTGCGGCGGGGCGTCGCTCAGAGGGTCTTCAGAGGTTGCGCTGCGACGCTGGCGCCGACCACGGAAGGAACGACCCATGAGCACCATCTCGCACACCCGTCGCAGTGCCCGCGGCAGTGCCCTGCCACACCGGCTGGCGTCCGCGGCTCCCTTGCTGGCGCAGGGCGCCATCGGGGCGGGGGCGGTCGGCGTGCTGGCCCTGTGGTGGACCGGCACGGCGTCCGTGGTGGGTCCGGCGGGCTGGCTCACGGGCGCCGGCCGGATCACCGGTCTGCTGGCCGGCTACGCCTGCGCGGTGCTCGTCGCGCTGATGGCCCGCGTCCCGCTGCTCGACCACGCTCTGGGCACCGATCGCCTCGCGCGCTGGCACGCCACGAGCGGGCGCTACACCCTCTCGCTGGTGCTGACCCACGTCCTGCTGATCATCTGGGGCTACACCCTCACCTCGCAGAGCGACGTCCTGCACGAGACGACCACGCTCGTCCTCGACTACCCGGACATGCTCAAGGCCACCGCCGGCTTCCTCCTGCTGGTCGGCACCGGCGTCCTCTCGGCACGCGCCGCCCGACGCCGGATGAGCTACGAAACCTGGCACTACCTGCACTTCGCCACCTACCTGGCCCTCTTCCTCGCCTTCGGCCACCAGCTCTCCAACGGTGCCGACTTCGTGGGCCGGCGACCCGCCCAACTCGGCTGGTACGCCCTGTACGGAGCCGTGGCGATGCTGATCCTCTGGTACCGCTTCGTGGTCCCGGTACGGCGGTCGCTACGCCACCGGCTCCGGGTCGCCGACATTCGCCCGGAGGCCCCGGGCGTGGTGTCGATACACCTCACCGGGGAGCGGCTGACCGAACTCGGCGCCCGACCGGGCCAGTTCTTCCGCTGGCGCTTCCTGGCACCGGGCCTGTGGTGGACCGCCAACCCCTACTCGCTGTCCGCCCCGCCACTCCCCCACCATCTGCGCATCACCGTGAAGGAGGCCGGCGGGCACAGCTCGGCCCTGGCGCGGCTTCGGCCCGGCACCCGGGTCTGGGCCGAAGGTCCCTACGGCGCCTTCACCGAGGCGCGTCGCCGGTCGGCCAAGGTGCTGCTGCTCGCGGGCGGCGTCGGCATCACCCCCCTGCGCACGCTCTTCGAAACCCTCCCCGGCGACGTCACACTCATCTACCGGGCACGGCGCCCGGAGGACCTCGCCCTGCGCACCGAACTCGATGCCATCGCCGCGGCCCGCGGCAGACCCGTCCACTACTTCGTCGACGAACCGGCCACGCACTCCGCGCCGTTGACCGCCCGCGCACTCAAGCACCTGATCCCGGACCTGGCCGCCCACGAGGTGTACCTGTGCGGTCCGCCCGGCATGACCAGCGCCGCCCGACGCGCCCTGCGCGGGGCCGGGGTGCCCCCACACCACATCCACCACGAATCGTTCGAGTTCTGAGGAGCCGCCGTGCGCCGAGCCGTTCTGACCGCAGCGTCGACCAGCGCACTGGTCGTCCTCCTGCTCTCCCTCAAGCCGCACCAACCCGCCGGCCTCACCGGCGACCTGGCCCAGGGGGGCGCCGCACCGGCCCCGTCGCCCACCGGCCGTCCGCCGCACGGCACACACCCGGCCAACGGCACGTACACCGGTGCCCCGGTCAGCACCCGCTACGGCACCGTGCAGGTCGCCGCCACCGTCAACGCCGGCCGGCTGACGGCCGTCAAGGTGCTCCAGGCCCCGTCCGACAACGGCCGTGACCGTGAGATCGCCACCTACGCCCTGCCGCGCCTGACACAGGAGGCGCTGAGCGCGCACAGCGCCGGCATCGACGCGGTGTCCGGCGCCAGCTACACCAGCGCCGGCTACATCCGTTCGCTCCAGAGCGCCCTGGACCAGGCCGGTGCCTGAACCCCGCCGCGGACTGCGCCATGTCGAGCGGGCCATGGGCACGGTCTTCTCGTTCGACATCCGCGACGCCCGCACCCCCGCCATCGAGTCCGCGCTGGTCAACGCCGTCGCCTGGCTCCACCACGTCGACGCGGTCTTCTCGACCTACCGTCCCGACAGCGCCGTCAGCCGACTCGCCCGCGGCGAAACGGCACTCGACGACTGCCCCGCGGAGGTACGCGAAGTCCTCAACCTCTGCGAACAGGTGGGGCGCGCCACCGACGGCTGGTTCAGCCTCACCGCCAACGGCAGCCTCGACCCGACCGGACTGGTCAAAGGGTGGGCGGTCGAACGCGCCGCACAGATCCTGCGGGCCGCCGGCGCCCACCACATCTGCGTGAACGGCGGCGGCGACCTCCAACTCAGCGGAGCGGCGGCACCCGGAGTGCCCTGGCGCGTCGGAATCGCCCACCCGCACCGCCCTGGCGAACTCTGCACCGTCGTCACCGGACACGACCTGGCCGTCGCCACCTCAGGCACCGCCGAACGCGGCGCCCACATCCTCGATCCCCACACCGGCGCCCCCGTGACCAGCCTCGCCTCGCTCACCGTCGTCGGCCCAGACCTCACCACCACCGACGCCTACGCCACGGCCGCCTTCGCGATGGGCCCGGGCGCCCGGGACTGGCTGGAGGGGCTCGACGGTCACGAGGCGTTCGCCGTCACCCGGAACGGCGGGACCTGGCACACCCGGGGATTCCCCGGAACGCCGTGACGTCGCCCCGGCCGGGCGGTCCTGACTGCGCGCGCATCGTGGACACCGCCGTGCCCCACGGAAACCCGGCCCTCCGGTCAGGGATGAGCCTGGCCCAGGACGGAGGGCGCGGCGTCGGCGTTCTCCGCGCGGCCGCCCGCCACCCGCAGCGTCACGGCAGCCGCGACCCCCGCCACCAGTCCGCACGTCAGGGCGGCCGGGATCCCCTCGCCGATGCCTGCGGCCAGGCGCAGCAGGTTCCATTCCAGGCTCGCTCCGTTCAGCGCCATCCGCAGCAACTGGCTCGCCAGCAGCCCGAGTACGGTCGCGCAGACCGCGCCCACGGCCATCGCCGGGACAGTGGCCCGGGTGCACAGTCCGGGCAGCCGCCGCAACGCCCACCACACCACGGCGAGCAGCAACCCGTCGGCGGCGCGGTACAGGAGCCAGTCACCGAGCGGCCCGCCCCCCGGTCCGTCCCAACCACCGAGCAGCAGCCACTGCCGCAGGAGGTCGCCCGGTTCGGAGAGCAGCCCGACGTTCGGGGAGACCATCTGGAGGGCGGCGGCGACCGACTGGTACGAAAGGACCACCAGGGACAGTGCGATCACCGCGGTCCCGGCGGTGGCGGCCAGGCGGGCGGCGCGCGCCGGGACGACCTCCTGCGGCAGCGGGCCGGCGCCCTTGGCGGTGACCCGCGCCAGGCACACGGTCACCAGCGCCGCAACCAGCGCCGTCAACACCAGAACCTGCCGCCCGGAGGCGATCACGCCCGCCAGCTGCGGCAGCAAGCGGAAACCGCCGTGCCCCCGCGACGCGATCAGCCACGGCGCGGAGACGGTGACCGCCAGGGTCCCGGCCACCAGGCCCCAGGCCCACACCGCGAGCAGCGCCGCAGGCATCCGACCGTGCACCGGCGGCAGCTTGCGGAGCAGGAACAGCGCCCCCAGCCCGAAGAAGACGAAGACCGCGCCGAACCGGATCTGCACCGCGGTGGCGTACAGCGCGAGGTAGGGGACGCTGTCGGCCGAGACCGCGTCCCCGATCCCGCCGGACAGCTCGTTGCCGAGCTGAACCGAGGCCGGCGGGTCGTGCGACCAGGGCGTGAACCAGCGTTGGAGCTCGGCGGCATCCACGCTGCCGATCACGTTGGTGGTGCCCGGCAGGTACAGCGCGTGCGCACTCGCCCCCGCCCACCACAGCAGCGCCGTGAGCAACAGCCCTCCGGCCAGTGCCGGTATCGCCGCGCGTCGGTATGTCATTTACTGTCCCCCATGTTTGCCACATATCCCATGTCCATTACTCAGATGGACATTACGGGCTGCCGATCACATACGGATCACGGTCGCGCGCCGGCTTGCCCGAACGACCGGGACGATGGCGTCACCGGTTACTGACCGGGCGCCACAACCCCCGGTGCCTGGCCCCTGGCCGCGACCATGAGCGACGTAGGGCCGTGCGCCAGTCGCCGTTCCCCGGACCGTGGATCACCCCCCTGTTATTTTCGGGCGGTGACGGACTATGAAGTGGCCGGGGAGCCTGGCAAGGGGTATCTGCTCGACAATCAACAGGCCGAGGCCGGGGAGCGGTTCACGGCGTTGGCCGAGTTGTTCGACCCGGTGACGTTCCGGCGGCTGCGGGCGCTGGGCGTCGCGGACGGCTGGAATTGCTGGGAGATCGGGGCCGGCGGCCCGAGCGTGCCCCAGTGGCTGGCCGAGCGGGTCGGGGAGAAGGGCCGGGTGCTGGCCACCGATCTCGATACGTCCTGGATGCCGCAGGCCGGGGCACCGTACGAGGTGGTACGGCACGATGTGGGCGCCGACGAGGCGCCGGAGGGGCCGTTCGACCTGGTGCACGCGCGGCTCGTCCTCGTGCATGTGCCGCAGCGCGAGGCCGCGCTGCGGTCCATGGTGCGGGCCCTGCGGCCCGGTGGATGGCTGCTGGTGGAGGATGCCGATCCGGCGCTACAGCCGCTGGCCTGTCCCGATGAGTACGGCCCTGAGCAGGAGCTCGCGAACCGCATCCGGCGCGGCTTTCGAGCGCTGCTCGCGGAGCGGGGCGCGCAACTCGCCTTCGGGCGGACGCTTCCCCGGCTACTGCGGACGGCCGGGCTGGCCGATGTCGAGGCCGATGCGTACTTCCCGATCACTTCTCCGGCCGGGAGCGTGTTGGAGGCCGCGACCGTACGGCAGATCCGCGATCGGTTGATCCAGGGCGGGTTGGCGACGGCCGAGGAGATCGAGGAGCATCTGGCGAACATCGGGGCCGGGCACCTAGACACCGCGACGGCGCCGTTGATCTCCGCGTGGGGGCGGAAGCCGCCGCAGTAGCCGCACCCGGTCGCCACAGCGGCGGGAAGGGCCGGCCGGCGGGTGCCGCCGGCCGGCCCTTCCGGTCCGGTACGACCCGAGCCGGTCACGCCCGAAGGGGCGCCGGCTCAGGGCTCCGGGAATGCGGCCCGCACGTCAGCCGAGGCCGCCCAGCCTGGAGCCGCGGCCGCCCAACCCGTTGGAGTCGCGCTCACCGAAGCCCATGGAACCGCGGTCGCCGAACCCCCCGAGGAGCCGGTCCCCGATGCCGGCGGGACCACCGATGTTTCCTGTGCCCCCGAACAGGCCGTCAGTGGGGCCGTCCGCGGGCTGCTGTGCGGGAACCGGTGCGGCGGCCTGGGCCGGGGCAGCCGTGGCGGCGAGCCCCACAACGGGAAGCGCGGCCAGCAGCGCAGCCGCAGCGATGCGAGACGGGTTCAACACGAGACAGTCCCTTCGTCGTCAACCATGACAGTGAAAGCCTGTCCACCTGCACCGGCGGGGGTCCGGTACGGGACGCCGAATCACCTGATCGGAGCCCGGGTGCCAACCGGCTTCGCCCTGGGCGCGACGGACGGGCCGGGGCAGGACACCGCTCGGGCGGCCGACCGCGGTGCCACCGGCCGACTGCCGGAGCACTGACCACCCCGGGCTCGGGGCGCGTGGCCAGGATCACAGCACAGCGCGCCGAACAGGCGGAATGCCCACACGACCGGTGCAGTTGCCAACTACACGCATGCTCTGCGTGCGGACAAACCATCCGGTACCTACGAGGAGCACCCCCGTGACCGCCACCGCGTCCTCCGCCTCCCGCGCAGCCGAGATCCTCTCCCGGCCCGTCGCGCTGAACGGCCTGACCGTCCCGAACCGCATCGCGATGGCGCCGATGACGCGCATGTTCTCCCCGGGCGGCGTCCCCGGTGAGGACGTGCAGTCGTACTACGCCCGCCGCGCCGCCGCTGGCGTGGGCCTGATCGTCACCGAGGGGACCTACGTCGGCCACGAGTCGGCCGGGCAGAGTGACCGTGTGCCCCGGTTCCACGGGGAGGAGCAGTTGGCGGGGTGGGCGAAGGTCGCGAAGGCCGTTCACGCGGCGGGCGGCACCATCGTGCCGCAGCTGTGGCACATCGGCATGGTGCGCAAGCAGGGCGAGCCGCCCTACGCCGACGCCCCCGCCGTCGGCCCCTCCGGCATCCGCGTCGACGGCACCGAGGGCACCGGCAAGGCGATGACCCGGCGCGACCTGGACGATGTCATCGGCGCCTTCGCCGAAGCCGCCGCGGCCGCCGAGCGCATCGGCTTCGACGGCGTCGAACTGCACGGCGCCCACGGCTACCTCCTCGACCAGTTCCTGTGGGCCGGCACGAACCGCCGCACCGACGCATACGGCGGCGACCCGGTGGCCCGTACGGCATTCGCGGCCGAGGTCGTGGCCGCGGTCCGCGAGACCGTCTCGCCCGACTTCCCGGTGATCTTCCGCTACTCGCAGTGGAAGCAGGATGTCTACGACGCGCGGCTGGCCGAGAGCCCGGCAGAGCTGGAGGCGATCCTGGCCCCGCTCGCCGCGGCCGGCGTCGACGCCTTCCACGCCTCCACCCGCCGCTACTGGCTCCCGGAGTTCGAGGGCTCGGACCTGAACCTGGCGGGCTGGACCAAGAAGCTCACCGGCAGGCCCACCATCACCGTCGGCTCGGTCGGCCTAGACGGCGACTTCCTCCGCGGCTTCCAGGGCGAGGGAGCCCCGGTCAAGGGCATCGACAACCTCCTCGACCGCCTGGAGCGCGACGAGTTCGACCTGGTCGCCGTCGGCCGCGCCCTGCTCCAGGACCCGCAGTGGGCGGCGAAGGTCCTGGCTGACCGGTTCGAGGATCTGAAGCCGTACGACGCGGCGGCGCTCAAGACGCTGAGCTGAGCGGCTGCGTCTGGACCAGCTGGTTGTGGTCCGGTGGGGGGCCGACGAGGCATCGGGATCGGGGCAGGCACCTGCCCGTGCCCCGTTGAGCCCCCCGGACCGACAACCAGTGCCGCGCGGAGAATCGCAGGGGGATCCGCGCCCCTTCGCGCCACCAACTCCCGGCGCACCAAAGGGAAATGACCAGCCATCGTCACCGTACGACCACACGGCATCGCGAGGGTGCCGTGGGCCGTCCGCAGCATGCACCGGCACGGGGCACTTCGGGCCCCGGGGACAGGCCACGGTGGGCGGGGTTTCCGGGCCCGCGGGGGCACCTCCGCACGAGAGGACGAGGCAGCAGCGCAACAACCGCCAGACGAGGGATATGGGGCATATAGGAATAGAACTACGGGCAAATTGGGCGCGACCTGAGAATCTTCTCCGAGAGGCGCATCAAATGCACCGCGTCGCAGCCATCATTTTCGGAACTCTCGCAGCACTGGGCGTTTTCACCACTCCGGCAATCGCTGCGCCCCACGACGGACCCTCGGCAACGGGACTGTACGACTACGCGTTCTTCAACCCCAGGCTCGACGAAGCCAACATGGTCATGTCCGGCTAGCGATGCCTTGACCCGTGCGAGCGAAGAAGTCGAGCACCCAACCTCCCCACTCGCCCTGAGCCAATGACATGAGCGTCATGGCGCCCGCGCGTCGCCGTCCGTGGCGGCCCGTCCCCTCGCGAGCGGCCACTCGCCGAGCGCTGCCGCGTCACCTCAGGCTCCGCAGGATCCGCACGGCAAGCGCCACAACCTCGCGGAGCGCCGCTCCGGTCGTGACTGTGCCTGGCGCGCATTGCCGGCGCGCTCCAGGATCCACACCGGGCGGCCCCAGCGGTCAGCAAGTCCGGCCGGACAAACCAGGCAGCCGTCTCAGCGGCAGTAGAACCGCGAGCAGCTAGCGGACGGCGCCGAGTTCCAGCGCCGCTACGCCACCCACCACCAGCACCAGTCCGACGACCTGGACGGGCGACAGGCGGTCCCCGAGGAGAATCACGCCGACCAGCGCGATGACCGCCACTCCACAGGCCGACCAGATCGCGTACGCCACTCCCAACTGCATGCCGCGCCTGAGTACTTGGGACAGCAGGGTGAAGGCCATGACGTAGCCGCCCACCGCCACCAGCGAGGGGAGCAGCTTCGAGAAGCCCTCGCTCAGGCGCAGGGAGAGCGTCGCGGTGACTTCGGAGACGATGGCACCAAGGAGGAGCAGCCAAACCATGGGGCCTCCACGTTCAGGACGTGTCATTCCTTCACCAGGAGCGGGCTCCGTCGGCTGCTCCTCAGGGCCGAGCTCAGCTTGTGACGGATCGCCGCGCCAGGGACTTCTCGATGAGTACCGCGGCCATCTCCTGGGCGTGCTCCGCGGCCCGTTCGACCGACTGCATGGAGTTCGCGATGCAGGCGCCCTCGTGCAGGATGAGCAGTTGACTGGCGAGTGTCCCGGGGGCGTCGGCGCCGGCTTCGGTGGCGAGGTCCTCCAGATACGCCAGCAGCCAGGACTTCTGCTCGCGGGCGACTTCCTGTCCGGGGTGGTCGGCGGGCAGTTCGACATAGGCGTTGACGAATGCGCAACCGCGCGGGTTGCGCTCCCGCATCCATGCGCGCAGGGCGCCGAACGTGGCCAGAAGCTTTTCTTCGGGGGCGCCGTCGTGCTCGTTGACGTACTTCACGAGCGTGGAGCGCCACAGCCCGTCGCGGGCACGTAGGTAGGCCAGGATCAGATCCTCCTTCGAACCGAAACGGTCGTAGAGCGTCTTCTTCGTGACCCCGGCCTCCTCCGCGATCGCCTCTACGCCGACGGCGCGAATCCCCTGCTCGTAGAAGAGTCGAGAGGCCGTCTCAAGGATCTTCACGCCAGCGGGAGTCAGATGCTGCGCACCGCGCCGCTTCCCGCTCCGGCCGGTCGTCCCACTGTCGCCAGTCATGTCTTGACGGTACACCCATCGGTATGGTTACGTCAGTTGCTATACCGGTAAGTATACCTGCAAGGAGTCGAGATGCTGAGCGGACTGCGTACGGCCTTGCGGGGCGATCTGGTGATGGCGGCGTTATTCGTGGTGCTGTGGAGTTCCGGGTTCATCGGCGCGGGCATCGGTACGGCGGTTTCCAGCGCCGTGACGATCCTGATGTGGCGCTTCATCGCCGTGGGCGCAGCGCTGCTGGCCCTCCAGTTCGTCATCAGGCGGCACCGCCTGACGCCGCGCGAAATCCTGGTCCAGTCACTGCTCGGACTCTTCTCGCAGAGCATCTACCTCTTCAGCATGTTCGGGGCGGTGCAACTCGGCGTGACCAGCGGCATCGTCTCGCTGATCGACGCGTTGCAGCCGGTGTGCGCCAGCGCCCTGGCGGGCCTGCTGCTCAGCGAGCGCGCCTCAGCGAGGCAGTGGGGCGGTCTGGGGATCGGCCTCGTCGGCGTCACCATCGTCATCAGCGGCGATCTGGGGCTGCGACCGGGCGTTCCCTCGTGGGCGTATCTCATCCCCTTCATCGGGATGCTGGCACTGACGGTGGCAACGCTGATCGAGCGGAAAGCGCAACTGCACACGCCACTCATGGACTCGCTCGCCGTGCAGTGCGGTGCGAGTGCGGTCTTCTTCACCCTGGTCGGACTGGCCACGGGACAGGTGGCCATGCCGACGGACGGCCAGGCATGGCTGGCCATTGCCTGGTTGATCCTGCTGTCCACCCTGGGTGGGTACGGGCTGTACTGGGTCATCCTGCAGCGTCACGGCGTGACGTATGTGAGTTCGCTGATCTACCTGACCGCGCCTGCGACGCTGATCTGGGGCTTCTTCATGTTCGGCGATGCCATCAGTCTCGCCAGTGGCTTCGGTATCGCCATCTGCGTGGGAGGCGTCGTCCTGGTGCAGTCCCAGCGCTCACGACAGGGCGGGAGGGACACCGCGCCGGAAGAGCCGTCATTGGGCGGCGAGGCGCCTGCGGTGAAGGCCGGCTCGTCGGGGGCGGACCGCACCGCGCAGTAGCAGCGGCAATAGCGACAAGCGGCACGGAGTAGGGAACAAGCGGCGGCAGGTCGTTGATTCCGTCGGCGCAGACCAACTTCTCGGGCGCCCCGTGGCCATGAGATCGACCGCGGGGCGCCCACGCATGCACGAAAACATGCGCAGGGGCGCGGAAAAATTCTCTGCGGTCGCTTACCAAGGAACCTGTTGACATTCTCTCCGGCTCATTTTTAGTGTGTAACCACACCGGTGAGTATACCTCCGGTCGTCATCCCTGCCGAAGGAGATGCACGCATGGCGCTCAACCTCTCAGGCACCACGAAAAAGGGATCACTCGAACTCCCGAAGACCGCGACGGGATTTGACCAGGTGGCGCATGCCCTTCGGGCGCGCAAACCGCAGTACGACGGAAAGATACCCGCTGAACCCAGCTGGCAGAGCGAGTTCGTACTGCAGGACATCTACCACCCGACGGCCAAGCTCCAGGAGTTCGGATACGACACGAGTGAACTCAACAGGGGATACGGGGTCATTGACGACACCGCCGTCGCCGGACCCACGCAGATCCTCACACCGGAAGGCATAGCCCATCTGAAAGAGGTGTGCGACAAACTCGAAGCCTACGCCGGCAACAGCGAGTTCATCGTCACCCGTCGGGTGCGCAGCGCCGACCTCATGTCGCCGTTCATCAACAACATGATCCGCGACCGGAACTTCCTCCGGGCCTGCTCACGGATGGTCGGCGTCCCCCTCATCCCGCATCCCCTGCGCACTCCTACGGCGCAGATCAACTACTTCGAGGGCCGGGAGACCGGGGACCGCGAGATAGCCAAATGGCACCGCGACGGGATGGACTACGTCTTCACCATCCAGCTGAACTCGGCGGATGAGTACGAGGGCGGCCGCTTCACCTACTTCAAGGGCCGGACCGATCAGTTCGAAGGCGTCACCGAGGACGACGAGCGGATCAAAGAAGCGCCGTGTGACGAACTTGGCGCGACGCTGTTCATTCACGGAAGTCACCTCTATCACGCGGTGACGCCAGTGACCGCGGGACGACGTGTCACCTTCGTCCTGTCCCTGTTCTGCCCCTACTTCTCCCGTCAGGATTCCAACACGTTCTGGCACCTCGCCGGCGATGACGGAATTCTCGCCACCATCCCGAACTGGCTGCGGCTGAAGTGGCCGACGAAGAATCCCTCAATGGACTTCAGCCTGCGGGCCGGCAGCCCGGCCATCACCTGGTCCGACATTCAGTAAGGACCGACCCAAAAAGCGGGAATTCCATTCGCACTTCTCGGGAATTCTCGTGCGTGCAGCGAAGCACTCTCCCCTCACCCTCTCGCGGCAGGAATTCACCCTGCCCGAAAAGCCGTGCGCCGTCACGGTGACAACCCGGAGGAACTCCATGTCCCAGCAGGTCATCGACGCCCCCGTCCAGCAGGGTATGAGTCTGGTCGAGCAGATCCGCACCGGTCTGGCCACGTATCTGCGTGTCCCCGAGAGCAGCATCACCGTCCCGCAGAACGTGGACAAGTACCACGACAAGGATGCCCCGGCGCAGTCGGACCCGACCCTCGAAGAGGTCTTCCGGCTCATGTGGGCGTTGAACGAACGGGGCCTGTCCGACCGGCAGATCGGCAACACCGCCCTGCGTCAGCGGCCGCTGACCACCGCGCTGGACCAGGTTCTCGGCGACATCGCCGACGAACTGGCGGGCGCCCCGCTCCAGTACACCGAGCTGGGCCCCGAGCCGGTCAAGACCAAGTACATCCTGCGCAGCCTCCAAGACCGCGGTCTGGACATCCGCCAGTACAACGGCGTGGACATCAACCCCGCGTCCCGCGACACCATGCAGCGCGAGCTCTCCCCGGTCGTTCCGGCCGAACGCTTCACCTACCAGCAGACCCTCTTCGAGCAGTTGGGTGACCGGGACTACCGGGTGCCCGGTGTCCGCAACCTGGTGACCATGCTCGGTTTCGAGGAGGGCAACGAGCACCCGGCGGCCATCAACGCGATGCTGGACAACATCCTGGAGCCCGGCGACCTCTTCCTGTCGGAGATGCAGATCCTTTCCGACGGCGGCTGGCACCCGATCTTCAACTTCTACCAGAACGACCTCATGCGCCGGTTCTCCAAGATCGCTCTGGAGCGCAGCCAGCCCCACGTCGACTCCGAATACGGCGTCTACCTGGTCCCGTTGTCGCTCGGTACGGACGGTGCGCCCACCATGGCCGCCGTGACCGCGGAACGCATACGCGAGTCCCAGTCCGGAGCCGACAGCATCTTCGTCACCAACTACTGCCTGAAGTTCGCTCTCGACGAGTACCGGCATCTGCGGGAGGAGTCGGGCCGGCTGAAGGTGCTCGCCCAGCGCACGACGGCCGACGGCTCCGTCGTCTTCCAGCTGACGCAGAAGCTCTGACCGCCTGTCCTTCCGGGCCGGCTCCGGGCGCCCCCCGGAGCCGGCCCCTACCGGGAGCACCCACGTGTCGCGATCACTTGACTGGTACGAAGGACACATCCGCCTGATCGACCAGCGGAAGCTGCCCGCCCACCACGATCAGCTCGACATCGCCACCGTCGACGAACTCATCGACGCCATCACCACACTCGCCGTACGCGGCGCACCGGCCCTCGGCATCGCCGGAGCGCTCGGCGTCGCACTGTCCGCCGCCCGGCACACCGTCTCCGGGCGTACCGACGCCGAAGCCGTCCGGGCCGACGCGGACCGCATCGCCCGGTCCCGGCCGACCGCGGTGAACCTCTCCAAAGGCGTGGCGCGTGCCCTGTCGGCGCTCCCCCGCGGGGCCGACGCGGTCCTCGCCGAGGCACGGGCCCTACTGGAGGAGGACGAACAGATCAACCGCGCCGCCGCGCGGCACACCGCCGAACACCTGCTGGCGAGCACCGCCCGCCGGCCGCTGAGGGTCCTGACCCACTGCAACACCGGCAGCCTGGCGACCGGCGCATGGGGCACGGCCCTGGGCGCCATTCGTGACCTCCACGCCCGTGGGCTGATCGAGACCGTCCTGGCCACCGAGACCCGCCCCCTCCTCCAAGGCGCCCGCCTGACCGTATGGGAACTGCAACGCGACGGGATACCCGTACGGCTGTGCCCCGACGGGGCCGCAGCATCGGCGCTGCAGGCAGGAGACATCGACTGCGTCGTCGTCGGCGCCGACCGTGTCACACGCAACGGGGACGTGGCCAACAAGATCGGCACGTACCCCCTGGCGCTGGCCGCCGCCCGCCACCACGTGCCCTTCATCGTGGTGGCCCCGCAGTCCACCGTGGACGAGACCACCCCCACCGGCGCCAGCATCCCCATCGAACACCGCGGACCGGACGAGGTCACCTCGCTCGCCGGAGTACGGACCGCCCCGCCCGGCACGGCCGTCTACAACCCCGCCTTCGATGTGACACCGCATGACGTGATCAGCGCGGTCGTCACCGAACACGGGGTACGCGAACCGACTGTCGGCACCCCCGGACTGGCGGAGCGACTGGCCTCCCACACCGCTGTGGTGAAGGACTTCCCCTCCCCCGGCGTCGACTTCCAGGACCTCGCGGGGGTTTACCGCCAGCCGGGCCTGCTCCAGGCCGCGGCACGCGAGATCGTCCACCGTGCCAGGGGGCGTTTCAACGCGGTGGTCGGTATCGAGGCCCGCGGTTTTGTCCTGGCCTCCGTCATCGCCGCCGAGGCCGCCGTACCGCTCGTCCTGGCGCGGAAGCCGGGCAGGACACCGGGCAAGACCCAGTCCGCGCGGTATCTCAGCGAATACTCCAGCGACGCACTGGAAATGCCGGTCGGCGCGCTGGGCGCCGAACACACCGTGCTCCTCGTCGATGACGTGCTCGCGACCGGAGGCACGCTGTCCGCCGCCCGGTCCCTGGTGGAGGCGTGCGGAGCCACCGTCGCCCGCTGCGCGGTCCTCATCGAAATCGCCGCCTTGAACGGGGCCGCGCGCATCGCCCCGATACCCGTCGACGCGCTGCGGTCCATCCCCGCACACCAACCCACCGCCCCAGGAGGCGAGCACCCATGAAGCCCGTAACCATCGGTGAGGACGTCGAACTGCGACGAGCTCACCTCGCCGCGGCCTGCCGCTCCCTCTACCAGCGCGGCTGGATGCCAGGAACGTCGGGAAACATCTCGGTACGGAGCGGCGATGCCGTCGTGATCACGGCCAGCGGCCGAAGCAAGGGCACGATCTCCCGCCACGACACCGTCCTCGTCGAGCCCGACAAGGGGCTCCCGCTGCTCGGCGAGAGCGAATGGCCCTCGGCCGAGACCTCCGTCCACTTGGCCGTCTACCGCCAGTTGCCCCCATGCGGGGCGGTCGTCCACGCCCACGCACCGTATTCCACGGCCCTCGCCACCCTGGCCGGCACAGACGGCTCCATCGGCCAAGTGACCTTCACTGATTGGGAGTTGGCCAAGGGACTGGGTGTGGTCGATCCGCGTCTCGTCACGGTTCCGGTCTTTGCCAACTGGCCCGAAGTCCCCCGTATCGCCGAGGACGTGACGGCCTATCTCGACGGGTCGGGGGCTGACGCTCCGCCCGCGCTGTTCATCGACCGGCACGGCGTGACCACCTGGGGGCGCGACCTCGAAGAGGCCCGCAACCGGCTGGAGTGCATCGAGGAACTGAGTCGGCTGACCCTGCTGGTCGGCACTTACGGGGCCGGAGTCGCGAAGGAGGCGGCGCAGTGACGCTGCTGCAGATCATGCCCGAGGACGCCCCCGAGACGGTGCAGCTGCGCACCAGCGATCTGGACGTCATCCACAAGGAACTCATCAAGATCGGCGTGCGCTTCGAGCGGTGGCACGCCACCCACCGGCTGCCCGCGGGCGCCGACGACGCCCGGGTCATGAAGGCGTACCGGAGCCACATCGACCGCATCAGCGCCGAGGGCGGCTACCGGCTCGTCGACATCGCGCGGATGAGTCCCGCGCCGGCCGATCCCGAGTGGCCCGAACGCGCCCGTGCGGCCCGCGAGAAGTTCCTGGCGGAGCACTTCCACGACGAGGACGAGGTGCGCTTCTTCGTCGAGGGAGCCGGCTGCTTCTACCTCCATGCCGGGGGCAAGGTGCACGCCATGGTGTGCACGGCCGGTGACCTGCTGGCCGTACCCAGCCGGACGGTCCACTGGTTCGACATGGGGCGGTCCCCCTCCTTCACCGCGATCCGCTTCTTCCAAGAGGAGGACGGGTGGATCGGCAGGTTTCTGCCGGACAGCATCGCCTCCCGCTTCCCCACCCTCGACGACCTCCTGGCCCCGGCATGACCGGCGCCGTCGTCCTGGACATCGAAGGCACCACCAGTTCCGCGGCGCACGTCCACGAGGTGCTGTTCCCCTACGCCCGGGCGCGGTTGGCCGGATGGATCGCCGCGCACCGGGCCGATCCCGAAGTGCAGCGGGCTCTCACCGAGGTCAGCCGGTACCTGGGTTCGGACACGGTTGCCGACGAGACGGCGGCCGTCCGCACCTTGCAGAAGTGGTCCGACGAGGACCGCAAGGCCGGCCCGCTCAAGAAGCTCCAGGGGATGATCTGGAGCGAGGGCTACCAGCGGAAGGAGCTGACCGGGCACGTCTACCCCGACACCGTGGAAGCGTTGGACACCTGGCGCGAGCGCGGCACAGGCATCCACATCTACTCCTCCGGGTCCGTCCAGGCGCAGCAGCAGTGGTTCCGACACAGCCCGTACGGCGATCTCCGGGGCCGCCTGACGCACTACTTCGACACCTCGAACGCCGGGCCGAAGACTGCGGCCGCCTCCTACCGGACCATCGCCGCCGCACTCGCGCTGCCTCCCAGCGACCTCCTGTTCGCCTCCGACACCCCCGCCGAACTCGATGCGGCGCGTGCCGCCGGGTGGCGCACCGGGTGGATCGTGCGCACGACCGAGAAGCGGCACGGTGCGGCTCCCGCGACGGACCACCCGACCTACCCCGATCTGGCGTCCGTCGCCCACGAGGAGGCGCCATGACCGCCGCGCCCGGCGCGAACCTGCCCCACCGGAACAAGGTGGTCGCCATCCCGACCCAGGCGTTCGCCGAACACGCCGGTCCCGACGCCTCCTCGGTGCGCTTCGCCTTCTGCACGGCGCCCCGGTCCCTCGCGCAGGCCGCAACCCGCCTGTCGCCGACCGCCTAACGGCCTCGGCCCGCCGCGCACCCCCCGCCCAACCGGCTCCTCCCCCTCCTCCCGTTCCTCCCGTTCCTCCCGTAAGGAATCTCCATGCCCCTGCCCTCCGCGGACATCGCCGTCATCGGCGGATCCGGCCTGTACACCTTGCTCGACCACGGCGACGACGTACTGCCGGACACCCCCTTCGGCCCGGTGAGCGACCCGATCACCGTGGGGAAGCTGGGGAGCCGCTCGGTGGCGTTCCTCGCCCGCCACGGCCGCAGCCATCAGCACGCCCCCCACACCGTCAACTACCGCGCCAACCTGTGGGCACTCCAACAGCTGGGCGTGACCCGCGTGGTGGGCACCGGAGCCGTGGGCAGCCTCACCGCCGCGGTGCCGCCCGGCAGCCTGGTGGTCCCGGACCAGCTGGTCGACCGCACCGGCGGCCGTACCCAGACGTACTTCGACGGTCCCGACGTGGCGCACGCCTCCTTCGCCGACCCGTACTGCCCCGAAGGGCGCGCCGCCGCTCTCAAGGCGGCCGGCCTCAGCGGGTGGACCGCGATCGACGGCGGCACTCAGGTCGTCATCCAAGGTCCGCGTTTCTCCACCCGCGCCGAGTCCCGGTGGTACGCGGCTCAGGGCTGGACCCTCGTCGGCATGACCGCGCATCCCGAGGTGGTCCTGGCCCGTGAACTCGGCCTGTGCTACGTGCCGTTGTGCCTGGTCACCGACCTGGACGCCGGGATCGAGGCCGGGCTCGGGGTGACCCAGGAAGAGGTGATGGAAACCTTCGGCAAGAACGTCGAGCGGCTGTGCGAGGTCCTGGTCACCACCCTGCGCACCCTCCCGGAGCACCCTTCCTGCACCTGCCGCGCCCTGCGGCCGGAGGCCCTGTGAACGGCCCCTCCGTCCGACTTCCCCGTACCCCTCCTTGGAGCGATGCGATATGACGACAGCAGCCACCGGCCAGGACTCCCGGCGCCTGTTCACCTCCGAGTCGGTCACCGAAGGTCACCCCGACAAGATCGCCGATCAGATCAGTGACACCATCCTGGACGCCATGCTCGCCCAGGACCCCTCCGCACGGGTCGCGGTGGAAACCCTGATCACCACCGGCCAGGTCCATGTGGCCGGAGAGGTGACGACGACGGCCTCTGTACCGATCGCCGCACTGGTGCGGGAAAAGATCCTGGAGATCGGATACGACGCGTCCCAGAAGGGCTTCGACGGCACGTCCTGCGGCATATCGGTCTCCATCGGCGCACAGTCGCCCGACATCGCCCAGGGTGTCGACACCGCCTACGAACAGCGGGTCGAGGGTGCCGCCGCAGGTGAGGAGGGTGACGAGCTGGACCGGCAGGGCGCCGGTGACCAGGGCCTGATGTTCGGTTATGCCAGTGACGAAACACCCGAGTTGATGCCGCTGCCCATCGCGCTCGCCCACCGCCTCTCCCGCCGCCTCACCCGAGTCCGCAAGGACGGCACCGTCCCGTACCTCCGCCCCGACGGGAAGACCCAGGTCACCGTCGAGTACCAGGGCAGCCGCCCGGTCCGCCTCGACACCGTCGTGGTGTCCTCCCAGCACGCCGGCGACATCGACCTCGACGCGCTGTTGACGCCCGATGTCCGCGACCACGTCGTGGCGGCGGAGCTCAAGCAACTCGCCGAGGACGGCATCACGTTGGACACCGACGGCTACCGCCTCCTGGTCAACCCGACCGGCCGCTTCGAGATCGGCGGCCCGATGGGCGATGCCGGCCTGACCGGCCGCAAGATCATCATCGACACCTACGGCGGTATGGCCCGCCACGGTGGCGGTGCCTTCTCCGGCAAGGACCCGTCCAAGGTCGACCGCTCCGCCGCGTACGCCATGCGCTGGGTCGCCAAGAACGTGGTCGCCGCCGGCCTCGCCGCGCGCTGCGAGGTCCAGGTCGCGTACGCCATCGGCAAGGCCGAGCCGGTCAGCCTCTTCGTCGAGACCTTCGGCACCGGCACCGTGCCGCAGCATGCGATCGAAACGGCGGTCGCCGACGTCTTCGACCTGCGCCCGGCCGCGATCATCCGCGACCTCGACCTGCTGCGCCCGATCTACGCCCGGACAGCCGCCTACGGCCACTTCGGCCGCGAACTCCCGGACTTCACCTGGGAACGCACCGACCGGGCCGCCGCCCTCCGGAACGCGGCCAGGATCTGACGCGCCCCTGACGCGCCCGCGTACGGTGACCGGACCCTCCGGGCCACACGCCCGCCCGATCAGCCGTCAACCGTCAGCCGTCAGCCGGACGGAGCCATCGGGCATCCGACGCCCCTGTAAGCCGGTGCGGAGAGCCCCGACGCCGGGGAGCCGGTGCGCGTCGCCGTAGAGGGAGGTTGTCGGTGTGCTTCCGTCCGACCAGCCGGACAAGCCGAGCCAAAGCTCCCCGGCCTCCGCCGGCGCCCCGGTCGTGGGTGACAGGACGCTCACCCGGTGACCGGGCAGTGCGGTCGTGCGGATGTCCGCGTCCCCGGCTTCTCCCGACGACCGCACCATCAGGCCGGTCGAGGTCTGGTGGTGGCGCATTCCCCAGCGGACGTTTCCCGGCGTCGTGGGCCACGCTCGTTTCGCGGGCCACCCTCGTGTCGCGGGCACCTCTCCGTTTACTACGGGTGCGCACGGTCCAGGATCCGTCCGGGCCAGCGATTCCACCGTGAGCGAGCTGAGCAGTTCGACCTCGGACAACGGCGTCTGCCGAACGCTGGTGGCGGTGTCCGGGTCGGTAAGTTGCGCCATGGAAACGTACGCGCTGTGCGCCCCCTCTTTATGCGCCCGGGCTGCCACATCCACCGAGGTTCGATTTTCCTTCTGCCCCATTACCACCGTGGTCGCACCCGCTGTCAGCGGCCCGAGAAAACCGAAACACAGGTGTTCCATAGAGCCCGGGGGCGCCGCGGTGACGTACCGCTGACCGGGCCTGAGGCGGGTGAAATACAAATCCGTCAACCGGCCGACCGCACAGGCGTAATGGGAATGGAGCCAGCCACGTAACCGACTCCCTTCCTCACTCCCACCGGAGCACTCCAGCAGGAACGGCGCGCGGGATTGATGGATTGCCCGCGGGCGGTACCGGACCGCATGCGAATAGGATTCCTCGTACAACGACCAACCGGGTACCTGCCCGCCCACAGTGATGCCTGTCCACGTCGACGCCGGTCGCACATCCTGCGCGGAGTCCGGATCGGTGATCACCACGGTGGCGCCGCTGAAGGCCAGCACGTTCATCAGTTCCGCACCGGCGGCCATGGGCGGGGCCGGGACGACGATGGCTCCCAACTTCAGTGCGGCCAGCTGGATTTCCCACAGTGCGGCGACCTCACACAGCGAGATCAGGATGCGCGTCCCGCGCCCCACCCCTTGTCGCACCAACCACCCGGCAACCCGGTCCGAGCAGGCGCGGAGCTCTTCGAAGGAGATCTGCTGCGACACCCCGTCGTTACCACTCCAGACGACCGCCGGAGCCTGATCTCCACGAGCAGCACTGTCGAACCAGTCACTCGCCCAGTTGAATTCCGTCAGCTCCGGCCATGAGAAATCGAAAGAAGCCGTCCCGCCATCAGCAATATCGTCAACTATTTTCTCACGTAATGCCTCAAAAACAGATCCAGCTGTCCGCAAGATGCCCCCATTTCTCGTCACTCCAACCCACGCACCTTATAGCTATCGCCGCTGCCCTACTGTGTCACTCATCTCTGTTTGACCAACTCCCTGCACGGGCAACACTCTTCCCTTGGATAACATCCGCGATAATCCAGCCAAATACCGTCACAATTTCGGCCATGATGTGCTCCATGAGCAGGCTGCTATTTACGCTATCGACTCAAACATTTCATCCATGCACGAGGTCTTCACGATTCAATGGTTCGATCATGGAATTCCAGTAGGACGGCGGGCCCACCAGCAAGTCTGTCCGCGCACTTCGCCGTGACCGGGACGTCCGACGCGCCCAAGAGACCTCACGCCGGCCACAAAGACCGTGCCCTACGCTCCCGACGGTGACCACACAACCGACGAACGAAGCCGCCATCCAGCAGTGGAACACCTTTCCCCGCGAGGCAATGGAAGCGATGGAGCCCGACGGCGACTTCGCAAAACGCCATCTGATCAACCCGGTGCTGCTGCGCATGCTCGGCGACGTGCGCGGCCGACGCCTCCTGGACGCCGGATGCGGCCACGGCTACTTCAGCCGCATGCTCGCCGCCCGCGGAGCCCACGTCACCGCCGTCGAACCCACCGACGGAATGCTGGCCTACGCCCGCCAGAAGGAAGACGCCCTGGGGCAGGGCATCCGGTACGTCCAGGCCGACCTCGCCAGGCTGCCCGACCTGGGCGGCGATTTCGACGCCGTGGTGTGCAGCATGGTGCTCCCTGCCGTCCCCGATTGGAAACCGGCCATGCGAGCCTGCGTGCAGGCCCTCCGGCCCGGTGGACTGCTCGTCTTCTCCGTCAACCACCCGGCCTTCGAGCAGTTGCTGACAACCTGGCGCACCCACGGCGCGTACCGCTTGAGCCGGTACCTGGAGGAGTACGAGATCCCCCAGACCTACGCCCCCGCCTTCCACCGCCCGATCTCGGCCTACCTCAACGAGCTCTCCGCCCTGGGATGCCGACTGCGCGAATGCGCCGAGCCCGGACTCGACCCCGGCATCGCCCAGGAGGCTCAGCACACCACACCCGGTATCGAAAGCTATGTCCACCTGCCCAACTTCTTGATCGTCGCGGCCGAACGCGGGTGAAAGCGGACGTCAAACGACAAGTTGAGCGCTATTCCCGTGGGTCGCCCCGGCACGGGTAATGAATCACACTGCGCGGATTAAAGGCGGGATCAGGTCGGTAAAAGGTTCCCCCGCAACCGATGAGAAATTCCTTGGAACAGGCGGCTGCGGCTCGACCTTCCTCGAACATGCCCAAGACTGCTGCGCATGGCTACGACAGTCCTCGACAGAACCTCCCCCACCAGCACCGCCATCCGGCGCGCGCCATGGCGATCGCCGGTGGGGCAGCCTGCCTACGCGCGACCCGCGCTGCTGGTCATCGCCGTGCTTGCCGCCGTGCTCTACGCGTGGGGGATCAATCACAGCCAATACCACACCTTCTACGCGAACGCCGCGCGCAGTATGACAGAAAGCTGGAAGGCGTTCTTCTACGGTTCCTTTGACCCCGGTAATTCCATCACCCTCGATAAATTGCCGGGATTCCTTTGGCCGCAGGCGATTTCTGCCCGGATTTTCGGCTTCCATCCCTGGGCACTGACGCTTCCTCAGGTAATGGAAGGGGTGGCGAGCCTGCTGCTCCTGTACCGGGTGGTGCGCCGCTGGGCAGGCGACAACGCGGCGCTGATCGCGAGCGGCGCGTTCCTGCTGACGCCGGTGTCGGTGGGGCTGTTCCGTACCGCCGTCGAGGACCCGTTGTTCACCCTGTGCGTGCTGCTCGCGGCCGAGGCCACCCAACGTGCCGCGGAAGCGGGCCGATTGCGCCCACTGATGATGGCCGGTGTCTGGGTCGGCATCGGCTTCCAGTCGAAGATGCTGGAGGCGTGGGTAGTCCTTCCCGCGCTCGCCGTGGTGTACCTGATCTCGGCACCGGTGCCGCTGCGGAAGCGGCTGGTGCGCCTCGGGCTCTCCGCGGTGGTGATGACCGCCGTCTCCGCCTCGTGGATGGTGGCCGTCGCCCTCACCCCGGCCAAGGACCGGCCGTACGTCGACGGCACCACGAACAACTCCGCGTTCAGCATGGTGGTCGGTTACAACTTCCTCAACCGTTTCTCATCCCTGGGCATCAGCGCCGCCTCCACCGGCAGCATCAGTGCGACGCGGGGCGGTGGCGGACACAGCACGGGTCACGGCGCGAGTGGTGTCGGGGGTCATGACGGGGGCCATGACGGCGGTGCGTCGTACGGTGCCGGGTCGAGTGGCGGTGCGGGCGCCCGTAACGCCAGCGCCCCACAGCTGCGGAACGCCGACGGCGACGGCGGCGGCACGCCCGGCAGGCAGGGCGGGCAGCGGACGGGCTCCGCCCCTCTGCCCGGCCAGGCCCATCGCGGCGGAAGCGGCGGCTTCGGCAGCAGTGGTCAGGACGGCTGGTCGAAGATGTTCGGCTCGTCGCTCGCCTCGCAGACCGGCTGGCTCTACCCGTTCGCCGCCGTCGCCCTCGTCTGCGGTCTTCTCTGGCGCCGTGGCAAGCCGCGTACGGACCGGATCCGCGCGGGCTTCGTCCTCTGGGGCACCTGGCTGACCACGTACTTCCTGGTCTTCAGCGCGGGCAGCGTCGGCGGCCACACGTACTACATGGGCGTGATCGCGGTACCGCTCGCCGCGCTGACCGGCGGCGGCATCACCCTGCTGTGGCGCGCGTACCGGGCCGGTGGACGCCGTGCCTGGGTGCTGCCCGGTGCGGTCGCCGCGACGGCGGCGTGGGGTGCGTATATCGCCGGCGAGTTCCCGTCCTTCCTGCCGTGGCTGGCGCCGGCGGTCGGCGTGCTGGGGCTGACCGCCGTCGCCCTGCTGGTCCTCGCCCGCCCGGGCGGCACCCGGCACGGCGGCCGGCTGGCCCTGGCCGGTCTCGCCGCGTCGCTCGCCGCCCTGCTCCTCGCGCCGAGCGCTTGGGCGGTGCAGGTCTTCAACCCGACGTACGGCAGCTCCGCCATGGGCGCGGTCGGTCCGTCCGGCACGCGCGGCGGCCATGGCGGCCACAGCGGCCACGGCTCGGCGAAGGCGCCGGGCGGTGGGCACATGAAGGGCGGCTTCGGCGACTCCGGCGGCCAACTCACCTCCTCTCAAAGGAAGTTGCTCACCTACACCACCGCCCACCGAGGCTCCGCCGCGTACGTCTTCGCCACCAACGGTTGGAACAACGCGTCCCCGTACATCCTCGCCACCGGCGCCCACGTCCTCCCCCTGGGCGGCTTCAGCGGCCAGGTGCCCTTCCCCACCAAGGCCCGATTCCGTCAGCTGGTGAACTCGGGCAAGGTCCGTTACGTCCTGCTGGGCGGCGGCCGCGGTATGGGCGCCATGTTCGGTGGCGGCGGCAGTGACGGCACGACGTCCGCCACCCGGATCACCGACTGGGTACGGTCCAGCTGCACCCGCGTCCCGGCGTCGGCCTACGGCGGCACGCGGTCCCCGGCGACCGCACCTGCCGGGGAGGGCAACACCGCCCAAACCCTCTACCGGTGCGCTCCGACTCGTTGACCGACCACCGCACGCAGACACCGCCCCCGACCGCGCTTTCGCGGATCGGGGGCGGTGCCGTATGGGGCTTCCGGTTGGTGCTAGGTACCGGCCGGGGCGGACGGTGTGTGGACGTGGCCGGCCAGCCAGGGAAGCGCGTCGGAGAAGGCGGCGGCAGCCAACTGCCAGGTGTGGCCGTCGGGTTGGTAGTGCAGGGTGCAGGAGATTCCCTTCTTGCCGGCGGCGGCGCAGAGCTTCTGTGCGTCGGCCGCCTGGCCGCCCATTCCGTCGCCGGGGATGTCGCGTCCGCCGAAACCCGTGGGGCCCGGGCGGGTCATGGCGCCGCCGTGCCGGTGCTGGCCCCGGTGTCCGCCCTGCCGACCGCCTGGTCCCCCCTGGCCGTTGGTGTGCGGGCCGCCCCATGTACCGGGTCCGCCGGGCCCGCTGCCGGGGCTGCTGTTGACGAACCAGCCCGCGGTGTCGGTGTAGCGGGCGTGCTCCGTCATCACGGTCATCGGGTCGAACTTCGCCCACGCTGCCGCACTGCCCCCGTAGAGCTCCTTGATGGTCAGTTGCTTGGTGCCGACGATCGGTCCTTCGTCCCCTGCGATGTCCTCGAAGCTGCTGAACAGCTCCGGATGCATGACGGCGAGATCGACCGCACAGGTACCGCCCATGGAAAATCCGACGACCCCCCAGTCAGCCGCGGCGGACGAGGCACCGAAGTGTGAAACGACGTAGGGCCGAAGGTCTTTGGTGAGGTGGTCGGCGGCGTTGCCTCGCGGGCCGTTGACGCACTCGGTGTCGTTGTTGAAGCTGCCCCCCGAGTCCGCGAACACCAGGATCGGCGCCTGGCCGTGGTGGGACTTGGCGTAGGAGTCGACGGTGGCGAGCGCACCACCGGTGCGGATCCAGTCGGCGGGCGTGTTGAACTCGCCCCCGATCATCATCAGCACCGGCAGTTGCGGATGGTGAGCCCCGGTGAACCAGGCGGGCGGGAGGTACACGTACTCCTGGCGGTGGACGAAGTGACTGGCCGTATCGGGGACGTTCACCCCCACCAGGCGACCGGTGGTCATCGTGCTCCCCTTGCCCTGCAACGCGCTCAGCTGCGCGGCGTCGACCTGGTCGGGCAGCGGACCGGCGGTGATCTGCGCCCAGGCTTCCTGGACGGTCGGGAAATAGCCCACCCACTGGTTCAGCACCAGTCCCGTGCACAACAGGCCGAGTGGGATCACCGGCACCGACAGCACCCGCCGCCACCAGCGCGCACCGCGCCAGCCCAACACGGCGACGGCCAGCGCCGCCGCGGTGATCCCGATCCACACCCACAGCGGCGTCGGCGCCGGGTCGGTGGCGAGCGCGTTGGCGTCCACGTACCACATCGCCAGCAGCGCGACGAGCAGCCCGACACCGGCGGCGACGGGCAGCCACAGCAATCTCCAGCGCCGGGTCCGCCAACCGACGACCACGACGAGCAGTACTCCGACGACGATCTGGATCGTCAGCGGCAACCAGCCGTCCAGCAGCGAGATGCCGGCATGCCGGACAGGTGCGGGCACGTTTCCGTGCGAGGGGGCAGAGAGGTACACAAGCAGCCAGGGTGCCTGTGGTTGAGGAGCGCCCACCATATTCGCCGCATGAGGAACTGGTGAGAATTGCCTGAGAGCGTGCTGCCGAAGACTCCCGGCGGGCAGGTCAGGGGCGCTTCGAGGGCCGGATCGAGCACGCGGACGAGCCACCACTTCCCCACCACACACGGCCTGGTGCGGTGGCCCGCAACATGGCCGGGCCGACCGGCCGGGAGGATCCTTTCGCCTAAGCTCCGCGTCGACCGGGCGATGGAGGAGGCAGCGTGGACACGGACTTCTCGGCAGGGCAGGAGCAGTGGCGGGCCCGTTTGGGGACACTGCGGCAGGTCGTACGCCAGGAGGTGGTGTCGCGCCAGCTCGTGGCCCATCTGCCGGACCTGCCGCCCCGACGGGTGCTCGACGTCGGTTGCGGTCAGGGCACACAGGCTCTGCGCTTGGCCCGGCGAGGGCACGTGGTCACCGGACTGGACACCTCGGCACGGCTTCTTGACGACTTTCGCGCCTCGCTGGCCGCGGAACCGGCGGGGGTCGGCGCACGGGTGCGGCTGGTCCGAGGCGACGCCGAGCGGTTGGCCGACACGTTCGCGCCGTCGAGCTTTGACGTGGTGCTGTGCCAGGGCGTGTTGATGTATTTCCCGGATCCCGGGCCCCTGTTGGACGCCGTCGGGCAGGTCCTGGCGCCGGGCGGAATCGTCTCCCTGCTGGTACGCAACGGCGATGCCCTGGCCATGCGCCCGGGGCTGCTGGCCGACTGGGAAAACGCCGAGAAGGCGTTCGAGGGGCACTCCTACCTCAATCGGATCGGCGTGCGGGCCCGTGCCGATCGCCTGGAAGACCTCACCACGGCGTTGGCCCGGCGGGGGATGAGCGTGCGCCAGTGGTACGGGGTGCGGGTGTTCACCGACGCTGCCCCGTCGGATGCGGCGCTGCCGGACGCAGCGACGCTCGACGCCGTTCTTCGCTGCGAGGAACGCGCCGGCCGCACCGACCCCTACCGGCGGGTGGCGGCCCTGCTCCACTTGATCGCTGAACGCCGGTAGCGCAGGTCGCCTCCCCCACACCAACGACGTCCAACGACATCCAACGACATCCGACAACGTCCACTGTCGCGTGAACACGGCCGCGTCGCCGCAGAGCCCGCCGCGCACGCAGCCTGGGAAGCACGGTCCCATGAGACCGTGTGCCCGGGCTGCGCGGCGGGTGAGGGCCGGTCGGCTGGTCGGCCGGAGGTGGGCGTCGGGGCCGGTTCAGGCGCAGTCGGGGGTCTGACGCAGGATCAGGGAAACGAAGCCCCAGGTGTCGCGGTAGACGCGCAGCCATTCGGGGCGGCGAGTGGCTGCCGTCCTGAGCGCATGCGAACTGTCGGGGCCGGCAGGATGGTCCAGGGCCCACGAAGCCAGTGACCCCCAACAAGCCCATTCGTTGCCGTCCAGCTCACTGCGCGTGCTGACATGGCCGTGAACAGGAGTCCACCCGTCGCCGACGACGCGGTCCACGGTGGTCGCCAGGTCCGCGAAGTCGCCGAGCATCTCGATGGCTTCCTGGGAGGGGGCCCGCTCCCAGAACCCTTCACCGATGAGGACACGGCCGCCGGGAGCCAGGTGCTTGCGCGCCGCCGCGAGAGTGGGGAGCAGGCCGCCGAAGGCGTGCGTGGCCCCCACGCTGATCACCAGGTCGAACGGCTCCGAGGAAGCGAAGTCCTCGGCCGCCTGGTGGTGGAGGATGAGGCGCTCTTGGACGTCGAGGTCGCCCGCTGCCTGGCGAGCCTGTGCCAGGGCGTCCTCGGAGATGTCCACCCCCTCGGCGTGCAGGTGCGGGCGCGTGGCCAGGGCGCGCAGGAGCCATTCTGCGCCGCCGCAACCAAGGTCGAGCACCCGTGCGTCGCCGCGTGGGAGCCCGCGGTCCAGCAACTGCCCCACTGAGGCATCGTCGAGGGGTGACTTGATCGGGTGATCGGCATGGGCGATTCGGGAGATCAGTTCACGATTCACCAGCGCAGCCTGTCAACCACAGGCGCCGCCCGCACGTGGGTTTCCTCCGCGGGCTACGGCGTCGCAAGGCAACCGGAATTCCAGCGAGTTGCGGCAGCTTTCCCTCCGCTTCGAGCGGTGCGAGCGAGAGTCCGAACGCGTGCGCGGGCTGCTGTCCGATACTCGCCTGTGCCGGGCTCGCGTGATTGACAGGCGAACTCCGGCAAGGAAACTGACGTCCTATCGCTCACGACCACAGGTCGGACATTCACGGGGGAGTCCAGGCATGAGTGAGGGGCTAGGCGGAGGACATCCGCACGACCCGATGGCGTCGGCAGGATATCTCGGGTGGGGTCAGGCAGCGGTGGGTCCACCGCCCCCGCCACCGAAGAAGAGCTGGTGGAGGCGGCCTTGGGTGCTGGCCGTCGGGGTGTGCGGGCTGGTGCTCGCGATCGTCGCGGGCACGCTGCTGTGGCGCTCGACAGGGCCTGCCGACCCAGAGGACACGGAGGGGAACCGCACCCCGTTCTACCTCGCGGTGTACAACCTGGCCCGCGAGCCCGCGGCGCACTACACCGGCTCCGCGCCCGACGGCACGACGTGGGATCTGACCGTCACCGACGGAAACGAGGCGCGCGGCACGATCACCGTCGCCGGACGCCGCATCGCCGTCCTGACGGTCGACGGTAAGACATACGTCAAGCCCCCGAAGGACATGTTGACCGACCTGCCGAGCGGGGTCTCGGCCGCCACGTTGGAGGGCAAGTGGGTCACCGGTGAGGAGCACCTGACCCGCACGTTGTCGAACGTACCGCGCTCGCCCGCAGCCCTCGCGGCACGGTTGTGGACCGGGCTGGACCAGGCCACAGACTTCCCGAAAGCCGACGCTGCCGGAGGTGGCGCGAAGAAGGCGCTGTCCGTCACGACACCGCAAGGCGTGCTGTCCGTCTCGGCCGCCCCGCCCTACCAGGTGGTGCGGTTGGCGTCCGGCAACGCCAGAACCGGGGGCTCGTCGTCCGGTGGCCCGACCCGTACGGCTCTGGCTTCCGCCGCCGTGCGTCCGGCCGGCGTCGCCCACACCGTTTCCGCCCCACAGGCCAACCTGGGCAACGTCGACTTCACGCCAATGTCTCCCGAGGACGTCGGCAAGGCGTACGACGACCTCATCGACCAGACCAAGACCCTCGGCAACGCCGTTGACCTCGGTATCAGGTTCAACTTCAACCAGACCGGCAATCTGAACTGCTCGGAATCCTGCACCGTCACCGAGAACGTCGTCACCGCGACGACGGCCGCCCCCGGCGCCAAGCTGTCCGGGACGGTCAACGCCTCCATGGCGGCCCAGGTGAGCGTCAACGGCCAGTCCGGCGGGGGCTGCACGCAGAGCGCCTCTCTGCCCATCAACGGCAGCGGGACGATGAGTTGCGTGGCCGCGGGGACCGCCCCCGTCGTCCAGAGGATCAAGGCGGAGAGGCAGCGGGAGGCGGATGCCCAGGCCCGGGCGACACGACGGCCCGTCCGCATCCCGTACACGCTCAGCTTCCAGGCACAGGTCCAGATCACGGCCCTGGCCGTCGCCCAGGCCGAGATCGCCCAGAAGGTCAAGGCCCAACAGGCCCAGCGGAACAAGGCAGTCGAGGCCGCCAAGGAGAACGCGGGTCCCAACCCGGACTGCGCACAGGACAGCTTTGTGGCGGGCACTCCGGTCCTGATGGCCGGCGCCGGCACGGAGCCCATCCAGAACCTCCGGGTCGGAGACCGGATCGGCAATTCCACCCCGGGCAGTAGTGCCGTTCAGCAGCACACCGTCACCGCGGTCGTGGTCACCGACAACGACCGCGACTTCGTCAAGCTCACCGTTGCCGGCCCGCGGGGCCTCGGTACGGTCCACTCGACTGCGCACCACCTGTTCTACGACGTCACCACCTCGAACTGGACCAAGGCAGCCGCCCTCAAGCCCGGCGACCGCGTCCAGACCACGGGCAAGGCGGTGGCGACCGTTCGGGCGGTACACGCGTACCGCGCCGCCGTCCGCACGTACAACCTCAGCGTCGACGGCGTCCACACCTACTATGTTCTGGCCGGCGACATTCCGGTCTTGGTGCACAACTGCGCGATGAAGCGCGACGCCAAGAGCCTGAAGGGAGTGAACATTCCCAGGCAGTACGAGGGCCTGGACACAGCTCACGTACGGAAAAACCACGTTCCCGGTGGGACAGGCGTGACGCCCCGGAAGGACATGTGGCCGGCGAAGGTGACGGACACGCGGCTTGAGCAGATCGCCCAACAGGCGCTGCGGAACAACCCGAGGGTGATCGGATACGACCCCCAGACCGGAATGATCCAGGCGGTGGCCACGGTGCAGGGCAAGTTGGTGCAGTTCCAGATCCCCCGAGGCGGCGGTGTCATGCGGTCCATCTACCCGCTGCAACCCTGGAGTGACTGAGGTGGGCGGTCTGACGATCTCCGTAGCGGAATGGGAGGTGTCGCGGGAAGCGCCGCAGCTGGTCTCAGGGGAGATCTGGTTCACGCTCGCGGGAGTGGATTTCCCCGGGGCCCACTGGACCGACTCGCCGGTATCGGTTCTCGGGTCGATGCGCGAGGCCCTCGACAGTGCCGCATCGGGCGAGGTCGGAGAGGTCTACTTCTTCGACGGGCCCTACTACGTGAAGCTGACTCCCCACCCCGCGAACGGTCGGGACGAGGTCGAGGTCCTGGCGATCTGTGACCGCGCCCAACAGCTCTCCGGTACGGGGGAAGGCACCGTCGAAGCACGCGGCAAGGTGCCGATGAACGCACTGCGGGAACACTACGTGGACGTGGTTGCCGAACGGGAACGTTGGGCTCGGCACCATGGCCATTCCGAAGTGGCCGACGTTCTGTCACAGATGACGCCACGCCACCGCTGATCGGCAATCAACAGGCCGTACCCAGGGCAATGGGCTGCACGAGGTGTTCTCGTGCAGCCCATTCAGCCGTTGTCCGTTCGTTGCTCCGCTCCTGGGAATCGTGAGGAGCCGGCCTCGGGTTGGTCGACGCGTTCGGGCTGGTGGCCTTGGAAGCGGGACTCCCCCGCCCTGCCCTGCTGGCGGCAAGTTGCAAAATCCCCTTGCAAAGACTCTTTGCAACTTCTAGCCTCCTCCCATGACTGAACAACCGCCCGCGCAGGAGATCACCGACGTCGAGGCGCTACGCGCCCTGGCGCATCCGATGCGGCAGAAGATCGAGCAGTGTCTGCGCAAGGGGCCGGGCAACTCGGCCGGACTCGCCCGCCAGCTCGGCGAGAGCACCGGTCTCGTCAGCTATCACCTGAGGCAGCTGGCCAAACACGGCTTCGTGGAAGAGGTTCCGGAGCTGGCCAAGGGGCGGGAGCGGTGGTGGCGGGCGGTGCCGGGTGACCGACGGTTTCCGCCCTACAGCCGCCAGACACCCGAGATGCGGGAAGCCTTGACGGAGATGCACCGGCTCAATCTCGCGGAACTCGTCGAGCAGGCCGGCCGGTTCGAGGACGCACGTGACACGCTCGGGCCATGGGCCGACGCGGCACTGTTCTCGCGGGCCACACTGCGGCTCAGCCCCGCCCAACTCCGGGCGTTCTTCGAGGAGTACATCGCGCTCGTCTACCGCTACTCCCCACCTGAGGGCGAGACCGCACCCGACGCACCCGATACACCTGACGCACGCGCCGTACTCGTCCGCCTGCTGGGCATCCCCGAGATCAACTGACCACTTCAGCGCACCTCTCCAGGGAAGGAGCCGCACGCCGTGCAGCTCTCCGGCAAACCGCTCATACGCCTCTGCCTGGTTCTCGTCTGCCTGGCGATTGCCGTGCTGCTCGCCGCGCCCGGGGCCCACGCCGAGCCGACGAGCACGGGCTTGGTCCGCCAGGACGTCTCCTTCCGTGGCGGTGGCGGCCTCATCCTGCACGGCACCGTTCTCACCACCCCAGGCACGCCGGGAAACCGCCCAGGCATCGTGCTCATCGGCGGCTCGGGACCCGGCCCCCGGGAGGAGTACCGGCAGGAGGCCGAGGCATTCGCCCGCGCCGGGGTCGCCACTCTCGCCTACGACAAGCGGACGGTCGAGTACTCCCGGACCCACCTCGACTTCGGGTTGTTGGCCGACGATGCGCTCGCCGGGGTACGCCTGTTACGCGGACACAAGGGCGTCGATCCGCACCAGGTCGGGCTGTGGGGATTCAGCGAGGGCGGTTGGGTGGCTCCCTTGGCCGCGGCACGCTCCTCCGACGTCGCCTTCTTGATCACCATGGCCGCATCCGGCCATCCCCCACTGCGCACCCAGACATGGAATCTCACCACCCATCTGAAGCACCGGGGCGTCGGCGGGTCCTTTGCCAGCGTGATCGCCGGACCGGCGGCGCAACTCGTCGACTCCACCGGCCTGTTCCCGGCGGCGGACTACGACCCCTCGCAGGCACTGCGTCGCCTGCACCGCCCCCCGGTACTGGCGCTGTGGGGCGAACGCGACACCCAGGTACCGCCCCAGGAGAGCGCGCGGATTTTCCGGCAAGCCCTCGACCGGACAGGCAACAAGCACACCGTCATCCGCTTCCTGCCCGACGCTGCGCACAACGGGCACCTGACGACGGACGGCTTCGACCGCATCGGCGGCCCCCTCTTCCACGGCAAGCCACTGGGAGAGCTGGCGCCCGGCTACGTCCAGACCGTGTCCTCCTGGGTCCGGGCCGTTGCGGCCGGCCACCCACCCACGTCCAGCACGGCCACCGCCCCACCTCAAGTCACATCCAGCGTCCCCGTCCCGGGCCGTGCCTGGGGCGCATGGCTCGCCCCCGCCCTGCTCCTCGCCGGCTTCGCCGCCTACCCCCTGAGCGCCATCCTGCGCCGGGGCCCTGCCGTGCCCGCCGTTCGCCGGCTGTCCGTACTGGGTTTGATCACCGTGGCGAGCGCAGTGCTGTACCCACTCGCGGTCTTCGTGGCAGGGGACGGAGCCGCGGCGCCCGTCGTGTGGGGGCGCCCGGTGGCCTGGCTGGTCGTACAGATGCTCGCGATCACCGTTCTCGTGTCAGCAGGCAGCACGGTGGTCACCGTTCGGCGACAGCACCGCGGCTGGGGCCAGGCGGTGTGGCTCCGACTGGCACCGGCCGCGCTCGCGACGGTCGGGTTCGTTCCGTGGGCACTGTGGTGGGGAGTGCTGCGTCCTTAGATCACGTCCGACCCTGATCCACCGGACGCACCGGGAGCCCGTCCGACGGATCAGGTGTGGTCCTGCACTGACCCTTGCCTGTCCGGTACCGCTCTGATCAGGAACGTTAGGGTGGAACGGCTCTGTTTCCCCTCCTCACTCCTCACTTCCTCCCAGGAGACCTGGTCGTGTCCGCGCGCACCGTCCTGTTCCTTCAGCATGTCGAGGTGGAAAGGCCTGGCCTGATCCTCGACGCTCTGAAGGGCAGCGGCCTGGATGTGGAGATCCGCAACCTCATCGCCACGCCGGGGGCCACGGCGGACGATCTGCCGACGGTTTCAGACTTGGCCTGGCTGGCAGTGATGGGCGGCCCCATGAATGCCGACGCCCTGGCGGACCATCCGGTGCTCAAGGTGGAGCGTAACCTCCTGGCCGACGCGTTGCTGTACGGGGTTCCGACCTTGGGTGTGTGCCTGGGTGCGCAGCTTCTCGCCCGCGCTCAGGGCTTGCCCGTACGGACCGGTGCCGAGCTCGGGCGGACGAGCGAGATCGGCTGGGCTCCCTTGCGCGACGTGGACCGTGACGATCCGGTCGTCGGCCCGCTGGCCGACGCGCCTGCCGTGCTCCACTGGCACGGCGATCGCATCGTCCCTGCCTCCGGTACCCGCGTTCTGGCACATACCGAGACGACCGAGTGCCAGGCGTTCCGGGCCGGGCCGGACTGAGCGACCGCTACAGCTGCGCCCGCCTTCTCGCCACCCCGTACGGGGCGCGTGCACTGCCCCTGATCCTCATGACCCTTATGCCTCACGGGACATCGCTCGTCGCCCTCAGCATCGCCTTCGGCCTCGTCGACTTCGCCACCGTGGCCCCCACCCACCTGATCGCCACCCGGCACTTTCCTACCGGCTCCCTCGGGATGATCTTCGGCCTGCTGTCGATGGCACACCAAGTCGGCTCCGCACTCGGCTCCTACATCCCCGGCGCTCTCCACAATCTGACGGGAAGTCACATCTCGTCGCTGCTGGGCTGCGCTATCGCACTGCTCGCCGCGGTGATCGACTGCCTCGTCCTCCTTCCGGGCCAGGAGACCACCGCGCGGCACGAGACAACCGACGTGCCTCAACCACGGTCACTGCCTGCCGACGCCGCGTGAAGAAGGTCAAGTGCCGTCCGCTCTCCAACCGCAACAACCAGGTCAACGTCCAGGCGCACGCCGGCCGAGGAGCACGCGGCGGTCCAGTCAGTCCGGTCAGTCCGGTCAGTCCGGTCAGGACACTGCACCGAGCCGAGCGCGTAGCCCTTCCGCAAATGTGCGCGCCGCATCCAGATCGGTGGCGTTGGGCCGTGCCCTGTTGATACCGCCGACGAGCTTGAACGGCAGCCAGGTGTCGAGGCCGCGGCACGAGAAGGTGTCCGCTGTCTGGAAGCCCTTCTGGTCAAGGAGCCGCACCAGGGGGCGGGTGAACGGCCGGAACCGCACTTCGGGCAGACCGCTGGAGGCGAAGACGAATGCCTTTCGTTGCGCCCCTTGTTGCTCCCCGTTCGGGAGCGACTGGACGAATTGGCGCAGCCGTGGATGGAAGTTCCCGGTGAAGATCCCCGAGCCGAATCCCACGAGGTCGCAGGTGGAGAGCTCGGCGATGTCGACCTGTTCGGGGGCGACGACGGGGGCCTCCAGCACCTGGCCCATGACGTCGGCGATCCTCTTGGTGTTGCCATGAGCCACCGAGGTGCACACGATGATGGCCTTCATGATGATGCTCCTTTCACTTCCATGACATGACGAGGGGTGTGGTGCTGGTCAGGTCGGGCCACGGGACCGCCTTCCCACCGGAACGCACCTCGCTCATCGGGCCGCGGCCTGGGACGGCGCGGGCGCTGTCGAGGGCGAGGTCGAGGGCGTTGTCGAGGTCGGGGTCGGGGTCGGGGTCGGGGTCGGGGTCGGGGTCGGGGTCGGGCCAGGAAGCCACCGGTAGGCACGTGGGTACCGCATGGCGGTGACGGTGTAGCGGCACACTCGCTCTTTGACCAACGCCGCCACCCGCCCGGACAACGCGAATCCCCGCTGGGTGTCGTCCCGGTGTGTGGCCTGGATGAACCCGTCACGTCGGCCGAGGCTGATTGCCTGTCCGGCCATGCCGATCGACACTGGCGCCGGTCGTTCACCCCGTATCAACGCAAGTACCGTGTCGGCGCCGTGGGCACCCATGGGCATCGCTGCTTGGCAGCTCATCCGCAGGTGGGCCCCGACATGCCCAGGCGGTGCGACGGCGTCGCCCGCCCCGACGATCCGTCGGTGGTGCAGGCACACCAAGGCATCGTCGGTGCGGAGCCGGCCGTCGGAGGTCACCGGCAGGCCGCTGCGCAGCGCCAGGTCCGGCACGTCGAACGAGCCCGCCCACACCGTGCAGTCGCTGGGCAGCAGTCCGGCGTCGGTCTCGACGCCGTCCGGGCGGACTCCGGTGACCCGCAGTCCGGTGCGCAGTACGACGCCGGCGTGGGCGAGCTTGCCTGCCATGCTCGCGCGGCTCGACTCGGGCAGCCGCGCGGCGACCGACCGCGAGACCAACTCGACCTCCAACGCCGGGTACCGGTAAGCGATTTCGGCGGCACTCTCGATCCCGGTCAGGCCACCACCGACCACCACGACGCGTGCCCCCGCGGGCAGTTGCCGCAGTCGCGTGCGCAACGCCTCGGCACCATCGAGGTCAGCGATACTCCACGCGTTCTCGGATCCGGCCAAGCCTCGGCCCGACGTGCTCCCCACCGCGTACAGCAGATAGTCGAAATCGGCTGCGCCACCGGCGTCGAGCTGTACCGATCGCTCGGCGATCGCGTCCACCGTGGCAATCCGCAGTCGCACGTCGCGGTGCAGCAGACCGCTCAGCGGCCGCACCGCGTTCGACACCCCCGCTGCGTGCTCGTGCAACCGGACACGTTCCACGAACTCCGGCCGAGGATTGACCACCGTCACGCTCACCTCCGACCGCCCCGCGGCCGCCAGTCGATTCGCGGCCATCACGCCCGCGTAGCCCGCGCCGACAACCACCACCCGCGCCAACGCCACCACCTCCGATCGGATCGTTCTCACGCCTTGAGGACAACGCAGGTGCAGCAATCGTGACAGCGGAGGAATGTGATGCCAGTCACAGAAGGGTGCCGGTGCGGTGGGGCGGTGCCGTGAGGTCGGACGGTGGCCGTGGTGGACGCGCCGCGGGTCGCCTTGATCGGCCGATGCCCGTTGTGTGACGAGCATGTCGCGGGAAGTTCACCGCATGGGCGACGGCCGCTCAGGCTCCGAACCAGCGCTCGACGGCGGCTCGCAGGGCGGCCAGCTCGCCCGGGTCCGGGTGGGGTGAGCCGCAGGCCCAGGCCACGTAGCCGTCGGGGCGGATCAGCAGGCCGGTGAGGTCGGCCGCGTCGCCCCGCGCGATGACGACGTCGATGGCGTTCTGTCCCTCCGCCAGCGCCGCTGCCAGCGACTGGCCTGCGGTCAGATCGATCAGCAACGGCCTGGCGGTTCTGGCGAGTTCGGCGATCCTGACCTTCTCCGTCCCCGTGATCAGCTCCAGCTCCGGAGCGAAGTAGCCGACCGCGGGGTGCGGATCGGTGAGGCCCATCTCGTAGCGGACGTCGGTGCCCGCGGTGACGTCGGCGAGGTGCTGGACGACCTCCTTGCGGGTGAGCAGTTCGGTGAAGAGTTCGCGCAGGGCGGTGATGTCGCTCCCCGGTGCGGTGAGCGCCGACTGCGCCTCGGCGTTGAGCACCATGCGGCGGGCGGCCTGACGCCGCTCGGCGCCGTAGCTGTCGAGCAGTCCGGGCGGGGCCGTGTCGTGCAGCGCGGCGGCGAGCTTCCAGCCGAGGTTGGCGGCGTCCTGGAGACCGAGGTTCAGCCCGGGGCCGCCGCCGGCGGCGTAGACGTGGGCGGCGTCGCCGACCAGAAAGACCCGGCGGTCGCGGAACCTGTCGGCGACCCGGGTGTTGCCTCCGTCCAGCCGCCGCAGTACGTGCGGGCCCGTGCCGTCCGGCGGGCCGAGCGGCAGGTCGACGCCGAGGACCCGGCGAATGCTCGACTCCATCTCGGCCAGGCTCATCGGCTCGTCCGTCGCGGGCTGGTCCCACTCGGTGGTGCTGACCAGCGGCGGCTGGCCGGGGAACGGCGCGTAGGAGAAGCCGCCCTGGTCGGTGCGGTGGGGCAGGAAGGGCAGGACCGGACCGTGGCCGGGAATGGTGAGGGCGCCGTTGACCGGGTCGACCCAGTCGGCCGGGACGGTGGCGTGGGCGGTGCGGTTGGTGCGGCGGTCGTAGCTGACGCCGGGGAACCCGATCCCGGAGAGCTTGCGGATCACGCTGCGCGCGCCGTCCGCGCCGACCACGTAGCGGGCGCGGAGTTGCTGGTCGCCGTCGGGGCCGGTGACGTCGAGGGTGACGGCGTCCGCGTCCTGGGCGACGGCGCCGACCCGGTGCCCGCGCCGCAGGTCGACGCCGAGTGCGCGGGCGCGCTCCTCCAGGACCTCGACGATGCGGTGCTGCGGGGCGGCCAGGGCGAAGACCGGACTGGCGTCCAGCAGGCCGAGGTTGAGGCCCATCGCGGCGAACATGAAGTAGGCGGAGTTGGGCTGCGGGGGCTCCGGGTTGCCGCTGAGCGGTTCGTGCAGGCCGCGGTGGTCGGCCAGGCGCACCACCTGGCCGAGCAGGCCGTTGGCCTTGGGTTCGGTACTGGGCTGTGGGAGCTGCTCCAGTACGGTCGGGCGGATGCCGGCCAGGCTCAGTTCGCAGGCCAGCATCAGCCCGTTCGGACCGCCGCCCACGATGATCACGTCGGATATCACAGTCACGTCTCCTTGGTGCGAACGGGAAAATGCGAACAGGAAAGGGGTGGCACCGGCGGCGAGTTGATCGCCGGTCTTCGCTACGGGACGGGTAGGCCGGCGGCGAGCTGCTCGAAGACCCGGGCCAGGACCGTGCCGAGCGGTTCGGGTTCGTCGGCGCTCAAGCTGTGCTCGACGGCCACTCCGCTGCCGGCCGCGACCACGGCCGCGACCAGCTTCGGGTAGACGTCACCTTCGGCGTCGGTGCCGGTGCGCCGTGCGACGGCCTTGGCCAACGCCTGTTGGGCGGCGGCGTTGGCCTTGACGATCTCGCCGGCCAGTGCCGGTTCGGCCAGCATCAGCCGCACCCCTTCGCGCCAACGCGCGTTGTGCGGCGCCGAGTTGTCGGTGGGTGCGAACTGGCCCAGGACGGCGTGGAGCAGCGAGTCCCAGAGTGGTTCGCCGGCCGGGCGGGCGAGCAGGTCGTCGGCGACCCGGTGCATCCGCTCCAGGTGACTGGCGGCGATCGCCTCGGCTTTGCCGGCGAAGTAGTTGCGGAAGGTGCGGACGGAGACGTTGGCCTCGGCGGCGATCTGCTCGATCGTCACCTCGTCCCAACCATGGAGGACGCAGAGCCGGATCGCCGCCTGGCTCAGCGCGACCCGGGTCTCCCTCTTCTTGCGCTCGCGGAGTCCGAGCTGTCCGGTCGCGGGAGCCTCGTCTTCAGGTGCCATAGGAGCAGCATAGGGTAAATCTTGCCGCTGCGGCAAGATTTCCATATCGGCAAGATTTCCGAAACTGCAAGTTTTTTCGGCTCGCCACACCGCGCAGGAAGGTCCCCACGAGGCGGCGCCGACCGCGCGGGGCGGCGTCTCGTCGTCCACGTGGCTCGGCGGATTCAGGGAGGGGATCGGCACGCGACAGGCCCGAACTGGCCGACCCCTCAGGCCGATTCGGCGGCCGGCAACAGCACCCCGCGCCGGGAGCCGCCCGGCGCCGCGGACAGGGAAATGCGTCGCATGCGGAGTCGGTCTTTGAGAAGGTCGTGCGTGCCCCGGATCCGCCACGAAAGGAATGCTCGTGCCGCGTGCCGTCACACTGATTCGCTCTGCGTCGCTGTCCGATATCGCCGAGTACGCCTACGCGGCCACGGCCCCGGCCGAGTCCCGACTGATCTTCCTCGCCGGGGCGTGCCCGTTGAACGAGGACGGCTCCACCGCGGCGGTCGGGGACGTTGCGGGTCAGGCGGCCAAGGCCGTGGAGAACATGCGGACCGCACTGGCGGAATCCGGTGCGTCACTGCACGACGTCATCAGCACTCGCGTTCTCGTCGCCTCGCACCGGCGGGAGGACTTGGTGAGGGCGTGGGAGGTGGTCCGCGATGCGTTCGGCGACCACGATGCGCCCAGCACATTGATGGGCGTCACCGTGCTCGGCTACGACGACCAGCTCGTAGAGATCGAAGCCGTCGCCGCCGTGCTCGATTCCTGAGCCGAGGGAACGGCCCCGCAGGGACCGTCGGTTGTCTCTCACCGGCAGCGGGGCCCCAACGCGCCCACTCGCCGGCAGTCCGATCTGGTGCTCCCTCAGCTCAGCCGGCACAACGCCCCGCCTGATCGAATAGGCCCCGCTCAGGCGGACCCGCGGTGCAGCCGCTGTCGGAACGTCCGCCGCGGGACCTTCGCCACGACCCGGCCATAGGCGATGCTGCCGACCAACTCCACTTGAAGGATGGTCGGCACCCCGACATCGGCCGCCGGGGCGACCTTGACCTTGCCGTAACTCACCGAGAGGGAGTCGGTGTTCACGACGACGCCCGGCCCCGCCACCAGGCGCAGGGTTCCGCCGCACATGGCCATGGCGATGTGCAGGGTGTCTTGGGTGATCACCGCTTCGGTCAAGTCGAGCGTCACATCCGCCCAGGACGACTGGAGTTCCACCCGGCGCGGAACCACCCAACGGCCGTCGCGGCGAAACGAACCGCCCTGCTGGTCGACCCGGAGCACCTCCTTGGCCTCCACCGGGACGCCATGGGATGCCCCTGCCACGAGCGGCAGATCGGCCGTGAGCTCGGCCAGCTCACCGAGCGTACGCGCGGTCAGGGCGGCTTCCAGGCGCTCGTCCAGCTCGGCGGCGGTCAGCCGACCGTCTCCCCCGGCGAGGCGCAACACGTCCACCGCCCGGTCCCGGTCGGCATGTGAGGCCCTGAGGGCGAGGGCGGGCGAGGCTCCATGGCCATCGGACCGACCAATGCGCGAGGTCTCTCCTGACATGTCCCCATCCCCGATCCCGTGGGCGGTGCCGCTCTCCGGGCCCGCCAGCCTCCACTTCGCGAACTCACGTTATATCGCGTTACAGCTGTCAGCCAAGCGTGGTGCGGCACTTTTCAGCCAGGCGTCCGGGCTGGTGAAGAATTCGGCGCAGTCTGAGGTGCGCCGCCTGTCCGACGACGATGACGTGACGAGCTGGACGACCGAGGCCCGGCGACCCGAGGAACACCTTCCGCGTGGGCGCGGGCCTCGTCGCCGCCGCTCTCGTCCTCGCCGCTGCCGTGCTGCGGTCCCCCATCACAGGCACACGTCCGGCAACCGCGAAGAACGCTCCGGCGCCAGTCGCCCCGAACTCCGCCCACTGACCGGGCGCCAACGCCGCACAGCGGGAGGAACGTGCAGCCCGGTCACGGCCTGCACGCCCTCTCCAAATGCTCCACAAGAAGTTCGAGAATCGATCGAGCCTCCTTACGTTACCTTCCTCTCGTCGCCTGACCTTCCGCCGTTACGGCCTCTTTTGTTCAGGCGCGACGTCGATGGGGGGAACCATGGGCATCGCACTTCCGACCGACGACACCAGCAGCCCGGCCCGCTGCTGTGTGTTTCTCTCCGACAACAGGACCGGCGGCCCCGTCTCCGGGGCGCTGGCCTTCCTCGAAGCCGAACTGACCGTCTCCGAAAAGGGATCCGGCGGTGACGTGGGGGCTGCCGCCCCCACCGGGAATTCGGTCCGCCTCCCGCTGGGGCTGCTCGGCAGTGACCACGCCGGGTACCTCTCCTGGGACCTGGCACCGCTGTGGCGGCAGGCCCTGCAACTGGCCGAGCGGCCCGACGGCTCCACCGCCGAGGTACGGCTCACTCACGTGTGGCTGTACCTCGGCGGTCCGCTCCAGAGCGCGGTGGACGTCCTGGCCGAGGCCGACGAACGGGCCCAGGCACTGGTCCTGCGGCTCGGCGTGGACCGCGGCGGTGTCTTCACCGGCTCCGCCACCGGCTTCCCCGCGATGCAGTCGCCCTCGCTCCTCGACTGGTACCTTTCGCCGGCGTCCTTCGCCTACGTACCGGCCGAACTCATCGGGCAGGACGGCTGCGAGACCCTGCTGCCCTCCAATGTGGCCACCCAGCATTACCAGGTGCACCAGCTCGTGACCGTCCCGCATCTCCTGGCGAGACTGGACTACGGCGCTCAGTACGCGGCGCCGGCCGGGGGCGGCGACGGCACCGCCGAAGGCCCCGCCGGCTTCCCGGTGCCGATCGCCCTGGTCATCAGCTACGACGTCACCTGGATCCCGGTCGGGCACGGGCTCGGCCAAGTCACCTACAGTCTCCCGCTGGCACCGGGCGAGCAGGTGCAGCTCGCGGTCGTCGACTGGTCGCGCACCTCGACCGACAGCCGGCTGGAGGACATCGCCCTGACCGATGACTTGGAACACGCCCTCACCCGCGACCGGACGGTCGACGAGGTGGTCAAGGGTGCCGTCAACGAGTGGCAGCGCGGCGGCTCGGTGATGACCGGCGTGGCGGGCGCGGCGTCGATGGGCATGTTCGGCGGTTCCGCCGCGATCGGCGGCGGCTACGCCACGACGACCGGCGACCGCAGTGTCTCGGCGGATACCGTGCAGAACCTGCACGACCAGATCCGCCAGCACTCCACCTCCGTACGCGACATGCGCAGCACGGTGGTCGTGCAGTCCCGCCAGGCGGAGAACTCCACCGCGCAGACCCGGACCGTGCGCAACCACAACCACGCACATGCGATGACCCTGCTCTACTACGAGGTGCTGCGGCACTTCCGGGTGCTCGTCGAGCGCGGCACGGTACGTCCGGCCGTCCTGCTGCCCGCAACGTCCCCCAACCTCGACAACGAGCTGGTCATCGTCCGCTACCGCCGCCTGTTGCAGGCCGGGCTGCTCGATCCGCAACTGGCCGGCGGATTCGACGCGGTGGAGAAGTACGCCGCCTGGCAGGAACTCCAGCCCGAGGTGCCGGTGCCGCCCGACCCGGGGAGCGTCGAGTTCATCCTCTTCCAGTTCCGCTTCACCATCGGTGACCTGTCCAGCTTCCAGGACCGGGTGCCCACCACGGTCACCCTGACCCAGCGAGCGCCGGACGGCGGCCAGCGGGTCACGAATCTGATCCGTCCGCAGCACAGTGACTGGGACCCCGATCCGACCCATCTACAGAATCCCGGGGACTTCCAGCACACCCACTCCCTGGTCGATCTCGCCGGTGTGCCCCGACCCGACGAACGCGTCAACTGGCGGGATCTGCGCACGATTTCGGTGACCCTCGTGCCACCCCACACCGAAGGCAGGAACGACGACGTCGCCGTGGAACACCTGGTCGTCACGGCCGTGGACACCGCCGGCAACACCCACCTCCTGGTCGACGAGCCCAGCGGCAAACTGTTCCAGAAACCGTCCACGACCTGGGCACTGGCGGTCCGACAGGCACCGGAACCCGCACCCGCGCCGAGCCCGTTCCAACGCCTGAGCGATGAGGAGAACCTGCTGCGGATCCGGCTGCGCAGACACCTGGTGCAAAACCGCGAGCACTACTACCGACTGATCCGGCTCGGCGAGGACCCCAACGCCCGGTGGACGGAACTGGCAGGCGCCGGTCTCACCGTCGGCGGCACCACGCGCCCGCTGTTCCAGGCCGTCGAGAACCGCGCCCTTGAAGTGCTCGGGGACTCCACGGCCTTCCCGCTCGACCCCGCCCTGTTCGACAACGCGGGCGAGGGGCAGGTCCGCCTTCCCAAGGTGGACCCCGCCCGCAGCGAGCAGTTGATCAGCCTGCCCACCCGCGGGATCTTCGCCGAGGCCAAACTCGGCCACTGCAACTCCGCGGAGGTCATCGACAACACCCGGTTCTGGGACTGGCAGAAGTCGCCCGACCCGGACAGCGCACCGCAGATCGCTCCGGTGTCCACCGCGAGCCGGGAGGTGGTCGTCGCCACGACGCCGTCGGGGCTGCCCGCCTCGGCGGTGACCATCGTCCAGCCACCGCAGGCCCCCGACCCCGTGGGCATGGCTGCCGCCCTGCAACTCCTCGGCAAGGGCGACATCTTCCGCGACGAGTCGATGCAGAAGGAGATCGCCGCACTACTGACCTCGCTCGCGAGCAACGCGGCCGGGCTCGCGGGCAAGAACCCCGGCACGCCCACCACGCCCGGCACCGGCTCGACGCCTGGCACCGGACCGGGCGGCGGCGCGGGCACGGGCACTCCCGGCACGGGAACCGGCCCGGGCGCTCCGTCCGGCGGCGGCACCGGGACCCCGGGCGGCGGCCCGGCGGGCGGGGGCACCGGCACCGGCACCGGCACCGGCACCGGCACCGGCGGAACATCTCCCGACCCGGGCGGCACCCCCGGTACCACCGGGCCCGGTACGCACACCGGCTCCGGCGACGGCGGCGCGGGCGCGCCGAAGCCGCCTGCGCCGACGCCCCACCCCACTCCTCGGCCACCCGTGCCGATCGGCTCGGACAACCGGTCGTTCGTGTTCAGCTTCGCCCCGGTCAGTTTCGGCCCCAGCGAGGCGGACTGGGAGCGGGGCACGTTCGCCATCGCGATCTTCCAGGACAACAAGCCGGTGCTCAGCCAGGACAACGTGGTGCCCGCGGCGCCCAGCGTCATCCTCAACGGCCGGGTCGCCCCCGACAAGCCGCTGGACATCGTGGTCGAAGGCTCGTCAACCCACTGGGTGACCTACCCCTCGATCTACTCCTCCGCCATGGCGGGTAACCCGGCCACCACCGGGACGCCTCCCGGCATCCTGATCACCACGCATCTGGTCGGCAAACTGACGCTCCCCGGTCTGGATCCCAAACAGCGCAGTCATGTCTTCTCGATCCAACGGGACGTCAAATTCACCTCGGTGACGCTGAGCGAACAGCAGATCCGGCAGCAGGGCCTGGAGCAGGTGGTGTCGGGACAGATCAATGCCAGCTTCGACAAGGTCATTTCGTTCGGCGCGGGGCTCAGCTCGTCCGAAACGTCCTCGACCAGCACCGGGACGACCACCAACAAGACGGACACCGTGCCCGTCACGTTCTTCAGCGGGCTGATGTCCGTCAACCCGGTCAGGAACTGACCGAGCGCGGCGGTGCCGAAGGAACACTCCCTCGGCACCGCCGCCGGTCCGGCCGGTCCGGGAGCGTCGTGGTGGCGGATCAGCCGAGGACGAGCGGGAGTTTCGCGGCCAGGTGGCCTGGTCCGGCCAGGTCGGCCAGTTCGGCCAGGTCGGTCTTCTCCGCTTCGGTCGGGGCGCGTCGTCCCGTGCCGACCAGCAGCGTGTCCTTGTCGGAGAACGAGGCGGGGAACGCCGCCCCGGCGATCGTCTCCAGCATCTCGCGTGACCGGGCGAGGCTCTCGGCGGGCGGTTCCGCCGCGTCCGGGAGGTGCGCGATCAGGTCGAGGTGGTGCAGGGTCCATTCCAGGACGTACGCGGAGAGGTAGTCGCCCGCGGTGAGCACCTCGTCCTGGGTGCTGACCCGGAGGTGCGGGTCGGCGAGTTCGGCCGCGCGTCCGGCGGCGGAGCCAACGTCGTCGAGGTGGAACTTCAGCAGCGACGGATCCTCGTACGCGGCGGCCAGCCGGACGGTCAGCGCGTCGAGCGGGTCCGCGCCGGTCGGCGGCGTTGCGGCGACGTCCCAGTACGTCACCGCGTTGCGCGTGGGTTCCGTTGCGGCGGGCGTCACAAGGGTGATCAGGACGTCCTGGGCGTCGATGATCAGGTGACTCACCAGGTCCCGTACGAGCCAGCCGGTACAGCCGGAGGGTCGTGCGAAGTCCTCGTCCGGGAGTTCGGCGACCGCCGTGCGCAACGCCGTCCATGAGCGTGAGAAGAGGTCCACGGCGGCAAGCTAACAACGCGCGGCCCGCCCGGCGACCGAATTCTCCCTCCGCACGCGGCGGCCTCGCGGCCGTCGGCCAACAGTGCGCGGTCGGCGCTGGTGCGGAGGGGTCTGTTCGTCGATCGCAGGGGGGGGAGGCGCCGGCCGACGTCGCGTCACAGGGCGCCGCGGCGCCACTCCCGTAGGAGCAGGTATCCCAGGTACGCGCCGCCCAGGGCCATCGTCCAGATGCCGACGGGCAGTTTGTCGAAGAGCGGGGCGTTCTGCGCCGCCAGGTCGGCGAGGACGAGCAGCAGGGCGCCCGTGAGCGCGGAGAGCGCCAAGTGCGGGCCGGTGCCGCGGGTGATCCGCTTGACGATCTGCGGTGCGGTCAGCGCGATGAACGAGATCGGGCCGGCGGACGTGACGGCCCCGGCGGACAGCACGATCGTCAGCAGTACGGCGCCGGTGAAGGCGCGTTCCGGCCGCGCGCCCAGGGCGGCCGCCGTGGTCTGGCCCATCTCGCTGAGGCCCAGCGGCCGGGACAGCAGCGCGGCGCACGGTGCGCAGAGCAGCAGCACCACGCCGATGGTCGCCGCGTCGCCCCAGGATCGTGCGGTCAGGCTGCCGTTGAGGTACGAGCTCAACACGGTGGCCTGGTCGCGTGCGATGGCGTAGACGATGTACTGGATGAAGGCGGTGGCCATGGCGGAGACGCCGATGCCCGCGATGACCAGTCGACTGGGGTTGCGGAAGCCGCTCCCGGTCGACACGTAGACCAGCGCCATGGCCGCCAGCGCTCCACCGAGTGCGCCCAGGGCGACCGGGACGCCCGGGAAGAGCAGGGCGACCAGTGCGGCGCCCGCCCCGGCGCCCGGGCCGAGGCCGATGACGTCCGGGCTGCCCAGCGGATTGCGGGTCACCGACTGGAAGAGGGCACCGGACAGCCCGAAGGCGGCGCCCGCGGCAACCGCCACCGTCAGTCGCGGTCCGCGCAACCGGTCCAGTACGAAGGAGTCCACGCCGACGGCGTGACCGCTCAGCGCCGCGGGCAGGTCCGGCAGGGCGATGCCCAGGCGGCCCACGGTGAGGGTGACGGTGCAGGCCACCAGGATCGCCACGACCAGGGCTGCGCCGACCCAGACCATCCGGGCCGGGACCCGCAGGGCGACCGCCGACCCGAGCCTGATGAGGAGTTTCCGGCTGCCCGGCCGCCGGACTGCCGAGGGGGAAAGGGTGGAGGAAGGGGTCATGAGGTGGCTCGCATCCTGCGAACGGCGATGAGAAGGGCGGGGGCGCCGGCGAAGGCGGTGACGACACCGACCATCAGCTCCTGCGGGCGCACCACAAGCCTCCCGATGACGTCGGCGGCCAGCAGCAGAGTGGGGCCGAGCAGGGCGCTGAGCACGATCTGTCGCCGTAGGTCGGCTCCCAGGAAGGTGCGGGCCAGGTGCGGGACGGCGAGTCCGACGAAGGCGATCGGCCCCGCGGCCGCGGTGGCGGCGGCGCTCAGCACCGTGGCCGTCAGCAACGCGATGGCCTTCACCCGCTCCGGGCGGGCGCCGAGCGCCGTCGCGGAATCCTCGCCCAGGGCTACCGCGTTCAGGCCGCGGCCCAGGAGCAGGGCGACGGCGAATCCGGCGACGGCCAGCGGCAGCACGCCCCGTACGGCGTCCCAGTCATGTCCGCCGAGGGCGCCGACGACCCAGTAGCGGTAGCTGTCGAACACCTGCGGGCGGCTGAGGGTGACGGCTTGGATGAAGGCGCTCAGCACGGCGGTGAGCACCGCGCCGCCCAACACCAGCCGGACCGGGCTGAGTCCGCTGCCGAGGGCGCCGATGACGTAGACGAACAGGCCGGTCAGCAGGGCACCGGGCAGTGCCCACAGCAGTGTCTGCGTCTGTCCGGAAGCGCCGACGAACGCGGTGGCGGCCACCACGCTCGCGGCGGCTCCGGTGTTGACGCCCAACAGGCCCGGCTCGGCGAGCGGGTTCCGGGTCACCGCCTGCATCAGGACGCCTGCCACGGCGAGGCCGAGGCCCACCACGATGCCCAGCGCGGTGCGCGGGTAGCGGCTCTCGACGACGGTGCGGGTGTAGGCGTCACCGTGGCCGGTGACGGCGTCCCAGATCTGGCCCGGGGCCAGGGTCTTACTGCCGAACATGATGCTGGCGAGGCAGACGAGGACGAGGGCGGCCAGCGCCAGCAGCAACACCACCGCGGTGCGCCGGGCAGTCCGGCACACGCGGGTCCGCTGCTCCTCGGTGTCGATGGTCGGGGTCATGAGTCCAGCCCGTCTCGCGGCGTTACTTACCGGCCTTCTTGACCGCACTGTCGATCAGCGGCAGATAGCGCTTGATGCTGTAGGGCACGGTCAGCGGGTTGAGCATGGAGGAGGCGGTGACGAAGGAGTTGTCCGAACTCGCCACGACGGCGCCCTTCTTGATGGCGGGCATGGCGGCGTACAGCGACTGCTTCTCGATGTCGCTCCGGGTCTTGGCGTCGGAGTAGAAGGTGAACAGCAGGTCGCTCTTGTTGAGCTTGTCGGCGTTCTCCAGGCCGATGAGCGACGAGTCGGTGCCCTCGGTCTCCTTGAAGGTGTTGACCACCGGGTCGACCCGGAGTCCCAGCGACTTCACCATTTCCACCCGCTGCTCGGTGGGCTTGAACACGCCCAACGTGCCCGGTCCGGAGGTGTAGATGTAGGAGAAGGTCACGTTCTTGTAGTTCGGCCGGGTGGCGGCGGCCTCGGCGAGCTGCTTCTTGATGCCCTTGATCAGCTCGGTCCCCTTCGCCGGCTGCCCGAGGGCCTTGGCGACGATGTTGATCTGCTGGTCCCAGTCGGTGCTCCACGCCTTGTCCGGGTACGCCACCGTCGGAGCGATGTCCTTGAGGATGTCGTACTGCTTGGCCGTGATGCCCGACCACGGCGCGAGGATCACGTCGGGGGCGAGTTCGGTGATCGCTTCGATGTCGAGCTGGTCGCCGCCCTTGAACTGCTTGGGCAGCGGGTCGCCGGACTTCTTCACCGCGTCCTTGATCCAGGGAAGGTAGCCGGACTTGTCACTGCCCCAGGGGTACTCCTCCACGCCGACCGGCGTGTGGCCGAGGGCGATGGCCGTCTCGGCCGATCCCTGGCCGAGGGTGACGATCCGCTTGGGCTCCTTGTCGATCTTTGCCGTGCCCAGCGCACTCTTGATGGACACCGGGAAAGCACCGTGGGAACCGCTCGCAGCGGCGGCATCGCCCTTCTCTCCACTGCCGCAGGCGCTGACGAGCAACAGCAACGAGGCCGCTGCCGAGGCGGCGAAGAGACGGCGCGATATGCGGCGCGAAGCGATGGCCATGCCAAGTCCTTTTTTCTTCGAGGCAGCACGACGTAGAGCCCGCATGCCTGTGGTTGACAATCCGTCCGGACGGAGAGAGAAGTAACCCCACCCCCAACACGGCTTAGGTAAGCCTAACCTCTCATCGATCTGGCCTCGACCAGCACCCCCCACCGCCCCCGCCCCGACGGCGGATGGCTTTGGGCTGTCTTCCAGCAGTGGTGGGAGCGCACGGCATGCAGCACGCCGCCGGGGTCCCGTACGAAGCTCCCGCCGCGTCCGAGCGTCAGCATGGCGAGGACGTCGTAGACGGAATGCGCCAGCTCTGTACGGCTCGGTGGGCGTTGGGGCGGGGGGCTGCCCCGGTCAGTCCTGGCGCTGTTTGCGGCGGGCGGTGGCCGCGCTGCGACCGCTCTCCAAGTGCTTCACGACCAGCTCTTCGACCCGTGCCACGTCCCGATCGCCCAGGGCGTGGTAGAGCTCTTCGTGTTCCTTCGCCATGGCCGTCAGGTCGTCGTGCTGTGCCAGGAGCCAGCGCATCCGGCTGCGCAGGGTGCGTTCGAGCTCGTTCAGCAGCTCGTTGTCGGCCAGCGAGATCACCGTCTCGTGGAAGTCGGCCGCCGCCCGCCGGGCCCGTACGGCGTCTCCCTCGCGTGCTGCGGTGAGCTCGGCGTCGAGGTCGGCGCGGAGCCTCGCCAACCCGGCACGGGTGCGCCGTTGGGCGGCGAGCCGGAACGCCAACGTCTCCAGGGCCGACCGCACCTCGTCGAGGTCGGCGAGGTCGGTCGGCGTGAATTCCCGCACCACGGCCCACGTCCGCGGCCGCGGTGTCACCAGCCCCTCGGTCACCAGCGCCTTCAGAGCGTCCCGGATCGGCAGCCGGCTCACCCCGAGCTCCGCGGCGAGTTCTCGTTCGACCAGCCTGCTGCCCGGCGTGCGGGCACCGTCGATGATCTCGTCGCGCAACTGTCGGGTGACCCGCTCCGACTCGGGCTCGAACCCTCCAGACGCTGTCATGGACCCATTCTCTCACCGGCCCGCACCGCGTCCGGCGCACGCCGTTGCGGGCGGGCGAGCGTGGCCGTGGCGACCGCCGCGAGCAGCAGGACGCCCAAGGGGTAGCGGACGGCGACGGTGAACCCGTGCAGCGTGGCCGCCCGGGTACTGCCGTGGAAGGCCGCCGCCACGCTGGCGGCGACAGTGTTGAAGACCGCCGAACCGATGGAACCACCCACCTGCTGAACCGAGTTGACGACCGCGGAGGCGATCCCGGCGTCCTGTGCGGGCACGCCGGAGGTGGCGGCGTTCATGATGGCCAGGAAGCTTCCGCCCAGCCCGACGGAGAAGGTGGCCAGCGCGGGGAGGACGCTCGTCGGGTACGCGGAATCCGGCCCCAGGAGGGTGAGCTGGAACAGTCCGCAGGCCGAGATGCACAGGCCCGCCGTCATCATCACGCGCGGCCCGAAGCGGGGCAGCAGGCGGGTGCCGAGCTGGGTGGCCGTTGCCGTCGTCACGACGCTGATCGGCAGGAAGCCGAGGCCGGCGGCCAGGGCGGACCAGCCCAGCACCGTCTGGAGGTAGTACGTCAGGAACAGCGAGACGGACAGTTGCGACATCATCAGGGCGCCCCCGGCCAGCAGCACCGCGACCCGGCCGCGGTCCCGTACCAGCGTCGGTGGCAGCAGGGGCACCGCGGCGCGGGTCTGCCGCACGCCGAACGCCACGAGCAGTGCGGCGCCGCCGAGCAACGCGCCCAGCACGGACGGAGCCGCCCAGCCGTCCGCCTCCGCCCGACTACAGCCGTAGACCAGCACCGTCAGCCCGCCGCAGCCCAGGACGGCCCCGCTGACGTCGATCCGGCCGTCGACGCGCGGCGAGCGGTCGCGCGGCATCCAGGCCGCACCGAGCAGTGCGACGAGTGCGATGGGCACGTTGACCAACAGGCACCAGCGCCATCCGAACCCTTGGGTGAGCAGCCCGCCGAGGACGACACCCAACGACGCTCCGGCGCCGCCCAGCGCCCCGAAGACGGCTATGGCCCGGCGGCGTTCTCCCGGGTCGGGGAAGCTCGTGGCGACCAGGGCGAGCGCCGAAGCGGCCAGCAGCGCGGCGAACGCACCCTGCACGGCACGCGCGGCGAACAGTGCCTGGGCCGTGGGGGACGCACCCGCGGCCGCCGAGGCCACGGCGAAGCCGACCAACCCGGACACGAACACCCGGGTACGGCCGGCGTGGTCGGCGATGCGCCCGGCGAGCAGCAGCAGTCCGCCGAAGGCGACGGTGTAGGAGGTGACCACCCACGGGCGGTCGCCGTCGGCCATCCGCAGTTCGGCCTGGAGCGACGGCATCGCCACGCTCACGATGGTGCTGTCCAGCAGGATCATCAACTGGGCCAGGCCGAGCACGCACAGCGCCCACCACCGCCGCGGGTGCGGGAGCGGCGAGGGCTGCTGCGCGGGGATACGGGGTGGCGATGTCGGGCGGGCACTCTCGGCCATGGCCGTCCGTTCCTAGAGCGGTAGCCCGGCACGCACCACGCGGTACGGCTTCTTGAGCACGGACACATCGGCGAGCGGGTCGCCGTCCACGACGAGCACGTCTCCCGCGAAGCCGCGTGCGAGACGCCCCACCGTCCGTTCCAGACCGAGGAGCCGGGCCGCCTGCGTGGTGGCCGTGCGGATCGCGTCGAGCGCCGACAGGCCCGCCGCGCGCATCAACTCCACTTCCCGACCGATCGGTTCGACCGTCCCACCGGAGGAATCCGTGCCGGCCGCCAGCGGGACTCCGAGCTCGTGCGCGGCGCGCACCGCCTCCTTGAGGACCGGCAGGTACGCGCGTCCACGTTCGGCGAGCACCGGGTCCGACTCGTCGACGAGACCGGCGATGGCCGTCAACGTCGGGGTGAAGTACGTCCCCCTGCGCCGCATGTCGTGCAGGGTGCGCTCACCGACGAACACCCCGTGCTCCAGGGACCGGATCCCCGCCCGCACCGCGTCGTCGCAGCCGCGCTCGCTGTAGCTGTGGCACAGCACCCCGGTCCCGCCGCGCCGGGCCGCCGCCACGACCTCGGACAGCTGCTCGTACGAGTAGACCTGCGTCAACGGGTCCTGCTCCGGCAGTCCGGCGCGCTCGTTCACCCGGGTCTTGATGACGTCCGCACCGCGGGTGAGGTTCACCTGGACGACCCGGCGCAGCGCCTCGGCGGAGCGGACGCCACCCTTCAGACGCGCGAGCGGGGTGAGGTCCGGGTCGGCGAGCACCGTGTCCCCGAGGTCGGGGGTGACGAACACGCCCGCGGCACGCAACCGGGGGGCCTGCTCAGGGGCCTGGCGGGCCAACTCCCTTACGGCGATGTCCTGATAGAAGTTGGTGGAGCCGCTGCGTGCGCTGGTGGCACCCTTGCGGACGGCGTCGCGGGCCTCGGTGGCGGTGTTGAGGTGGATGTGCGCATCGATCAGGCCCGGCAGCACCCACCGGCCGTGCGCGTCGAGGCGCGGGGCGGCGGCCGGGACGTCGATCCGTGCCCGCGCCCCGGCGGCGCGCACCACACCGTCGCGGATCACGACGACGGCGTCCTCCGTGACGTCACCGGTCGCCGGATCGAGCAGTGTGCCGCCCTCGACGACCAGGTCGCCGGTGCGGGGCGCGCCCCGGTCCGGGTCACCGGCTCCCCGCGCCGGCGCCGCGACGGCATCCGGAGCCGCCGAGAGGGCGGCGGTTCCGGCCAGGGCGGCGGCCCCGGCGAGGACACCGCGGCGAGTGACCCGGCTGGGCGGGGGCGGGACGGACTCGACACACATGGCGGGCTCCTCAGCGCTCCGAGTTCAATCGATCGCCCAATTGGTATACCGAATTACCGACGGGCGACAAGGTCTCCGGTGCGCAGACGAGCCACATATGGGGTGCAGGGGGACGATTCGACCGTCCTCATTGGATTTTTGGTATCCCAATTCACGCCCTGCCCACAGACCCCGAACCCGAACCCCGCCCCCGGACTCCGACCCGCACTCCACCCCAGCCCCCGATCCAGATCTTGATCTTGATCTTGATCGACTCACGCGGGCAACGGTGGGGATCCTCAGGTCCGGGGGCCGTCCCTCGTGGAAGTCAGGCCGGGCGTGGGATGTAGGCCAGGCCGTGGGCGCCGGGTTCGCCGAGCTTGGCGATGTCCAGCCGGGCCAGAGCCCGCAGCGTCTCCAGGTCGACGATGTCGACGGTGGACGAGGCGACGCAGGCCACATAGGCGATCCGGCCGTCGGGCGACGAGGTGACGGTCAGCGGGCAGAGCCCCACCTCGAACGCGCCCAGCCGTTGGCGGGTGTCGGCGGAGAACACCGTGAGGCGACCCGGCACATGCCGCCCGAGCCGGGACACCGGGTCGGGTTCCACGCGCACTTCGCCCACGAGCAGCTTTCCGGTCGACGTCAGGTGCACCGGCAGGACGACGTCCTCCGTGGGCAGGGTGTCGACGACGGAGGCTGTCCGGGCGTCGATCACCTGGATTCCGGTGGCCGGCCGCTCCTCGGTGGTCGCGAAGAAGGAACCGCCGTAGGGCGAGGCGACGAAGGCGTGCGTGCCGTCGGCGGAGACGGCCAGTCCCTCGCTGCCCGGCACCTCGACCTTCGCGGTGAGGGTTTCCCGTTCGAGATCGACGATCGAGACGAACGGCGCCTCCTTGTTGGTGGCGTAACCCGTCCTGCCCGTCGGATCGATGGCGAACCAGTGCGGGCCGGGCGCGTCCGTGTCGATCCGGCCCAGAGGCCGGCGGGTCTCCGTGTCGATCACCACGACACCGCCGGACCGATCCGCCGAGCCCTCCACGCTGACGTAGAGGCGACGGCGCGCCGGGTCCAACGCCAGCCCGTGCGGCCCGTGTTCCGGGGCGAGGTCGATGACCTCGACGATGCGGCGGGTGTCGGGGTCGATGACGGTCAACTCGGTGCGTCGGCCGCTGTTCGCGTGGTAGTAGCCCGAGTGGTACGTCGTCGTGCACCACAGCAGGCGCTGCGTCGGGTCGAAACACAACTCGTGTGGTTCGGCGAGGACTTCGGTCGTTCCGAGGTGCCGGTCGGAGGCGGCGTCGAAGAACGAGACCGTCGGCCCGCTCTGGCTGACCACGGCCAGCACATCGCCTTCTCGACCGGCCCGAGGGGACTGCTGCACAGAGAGCTCCTTGAACAGGGTGAAGGGTAGGTCCACGCGGCTGCGTGGACGTCTCCACTCTCCGCCCGAGAGGATTCCGCGACAATGCAAAGATCGGCACCCAATCATTGCCTCACGCGTAAAAATCCAGCTCAGGAGCGCTGATGGATCTGAATCTGCTGCGAGCCCTGGACGTCCTGCTCCAGGAGAACAGCGTGACCCGCGCCGCGGAGCGACTCGGTACGTCACCCGCGGCCGCCAGTCGCACCCTGGCCAGGCTCCGCCGTGCCGTTGGCGACCCGTTGCTGGTCCGCGCGGGCCAAGGGATGGTCCCGACCCCGCGAGCCCTGGAACTCCGGGACGAGGTCGGCGCGTTGCTGCGCAGCTGCGACGCGGTCTTGCGGCCCGGTGCCGGTTTCGATCCCGTGCATCTCCAACGCACCTTCACCGTGCAGGCCGCCGACCTGCTCCTGGCGGGACTGGCCGGGACCTTGGCCGAACGGATCCACGCGGAGGCCCCGCACGTCGACGTGGTCTTCCTGCCGGAAGTGGTGGAGGGCGGCCCCGCCCTGCGGCAGGGCTGGGTGGACGTGGAACTGGGCGTCCTCGGACACCTGGACCCGGAGATCCGAACCCAACAGCTCACCCGGATCGCGTTGGTCGGTGTCGCCCGCAGCGGTCATCCCCTCTTCGACGGGCGGATCGACGCCCGCCGCTTCGCCGCGGCCGACCACATCGGCATCTCCCGGCTCGGCAAGCGCCTCGGCCCCATCGACAGCGCACTGGCGGAACTCGGACTGCGGCGCCGGACCGCGGTCGTCGTGCCCAGCCATACCAGCGCGATGATGCTGGCCCGGAACACCGACCTCGTGGCGCTCAGCCTCGCCGACTGGCTCCCGGACACCGTCTCCGCTCTGGGACTGCGCACCTTCCCCCTCCCCCTCGACCTGGCCCCCCTCGACCTCGGAATGGCCTGGCACCCCCGCAACTCGACCGACCCGGGACACCGCTGGTTCCGTGACCGCCTGGCGGCCGCGGTCCTGGGTCCGCCGGACACCGAGGAAGCCAACTCCCAACGCTGCGCGACGACTTAGACGACTTAGAGGACGACCTGTTCGGGCTTGCCGAATGACCTCGTGCTGGCCAAGAGCGCGCCCTGGCGCATTGACGTCGGCGTGGGGAACAGGGGAACACCAGGCCCGCGAGGCTGGTTGCACCAGGGTATGAAGGCTGCCGACGTGCTGCCCGCCGAAGAGGCGGTCAAAGCCCACCGCCTCCTGGAAGCCGGCGGCCTGCGCGGCCGGTTGGTCCTGGACTTCTCCTAGCGATCAGCGATCTCGTACGCGACTTCGTCTGATCAATCGCCAAACGGGCCTTCGCCTGGTCCGCCAGTTCACACGCCGGCGGATTCGCTACGCGACCCAGTGTGGTCGTCGGGTGCCGGCCGACTGGGGAAGACCGGCGGCGAGCGCGGCGGCCATCCGGTGCACCGCTTCACGCAGGGTGTCGGCCGGCATGGTGTAGGGGATGCGGAGGCGTTGTTCGAAGAGTCCGGGGTCGGTGGCGAAGTGGGCACCGCTCTCGATCCGGACGCCGTAGTCCAACGCACGCTCGGCCAGCGCGGAGGCGAGCGGCCCGCCCAAGTCGACCCAGAGCGACAACCCGCCGGGCGGCAATTCCCAGCTCCAGTGCGGGAGATGCTCGGCGAGGGCGGAGGCCAAGGCGGCACGCTGCTCGCGCAACTGCTCCAGACGGGACGGCAGCACGTCCGTGGCCCGCTCCAGGAGAGCGACGGCCAGGAGTTGGTCCAGGACCGAACCGCCCATGTCGGTGGCGACCCGCTGGGCGGCGAGCTCGGTCACCAGCCGCGAGGGGGCGCGCAGCCAGCCGATGCGCAGACCGCCCCAGTGGGTCTTGCTCATCGAGCCGATGGTGATGACCTGACCGGCCCCACCTGGTGCGGCGTGCGAGACGAAGGGCGCCGGGGCGGGAACGTCGAGGGCGAGGTCGGTCATGGTTTCGTCGACGACCAGCCAGGTTCCGGAACGTTGTGCGGCGCGCAGGATCCGGACGCGTTCCTCGTCGGGCATCAGGCAGCCGGTCGGGTTGTGGAAGTCGGGTATCAGATAGGCAAGTTGGGGAACCGCGTGGCGCAGGGTGGACTCGACGATCTCCACGTCCCAGCCGGTGTCCGCCACGGGTACCGCCACGGCGCGGAGCCGGGCCCTGCGCAGGGCTTCCAACGCGTTCGGATAGGACGGGTTCTCGACCAGGACTCGATCACCGGAGCGGCACAGCAGCCCCATGGTCAGCGTGAGCGCCTGCTGGGCACCGGAGGTCACCAGGATGTGCTCGGGCAGGGTGGCCAGGCCCCGCTGGGTGAAACGCTCGGCGATGGCGGCACGTAGCTGCGGAAGCCCGTAGGGGTGGTAGCCCGGGGAGTGCGCGTGCGCGGCCAGTTGGGGCGCGACCTCGCCGAGGGCGTCGGTGAGCGCCCGCTCCGGCAGGCCGGGGGCGGCTCTGGCCAGGTCGAGCGCGGTGTCCGGGGCGGCGAGCGCCCGGGTGATGCCGCTGGGCGCACGGTCCTCGGGCAGGGCCGTCCACGTGCCCGAGCCCCGACGGCTGTGCGCGTAACCGTTCTCGCGGAGCAGGTCGTAGGCGGCGGTGACGGTGGGTCTGCTGGTCTCCAGGGCGGCGGCCAGCGCCCGCTCGGCGGGAAGTCTGACGTGCAACGCGATCCGCCCGTCCAGGATCAGCCCGCTGAGGGCCCGGGCCAGCTGACGGTAGGCGGGGCGGGTGCCTGGCGGGACCGCCAGTAGGGCGGCGAGCTGTCGGCTCCCCAGTGTGCGACCGGCACGGTCCACCCTGTCCACGGGCCGGGACGGTTGTGAACGAGCCATGCCACTCTCCCTGAATTGGCCAAGCTGTTGGAGCCAGTCACGGTACAGACTCCTCTCCCATGGCATCAGGGCCCCAGCGGGCAGACCGAAAGGCGAGGGGTATGGCACAGGGCGCCACAGGCACTACCGGCACCACAGGAACCGCAGGCACTACAGGCATCACAGGCACTACAGGCATCACAGGCGCGACAGGCATCACAGGCGCGACAGGCATCACGGGCCGATCCGCACCCGAAGGCGGCCGCAGACACACACGCCGCGGCAACTCCGCCGCACCGGCCGGCGCACCCCCACCCGGCCGCCGTCTGAAGATCGCGCTCATGGACGCCGGAATCGGGCTGCTGGCGACCGCCGCCGCGGTACACCGGCTACGCCCCGACGCCGCACTCGTCCTGTCCTCGGACCCCGACGGGATGCCCTGGGGGCCACGCACCCCGCAGGAGCTGACGGCCCGCAGCCTCGCCGTCGCCGAAGCAGCCGCCGCACACCGCCCGGACGCCCTGATCGTCGCCTGCAACACCGCCTCCGTGCATGCCCTGCCCGCCCTGCGGACCCGCTTCGAGCCGCAGCTGCCGGTCATCGGCACGGTCCCGGCGATCAAACCGGCCGCCGCCGGTGGTAGACCGATCGCGGTCTGGGCCACCCCCGCCACCACCGGCAGCCCCTACCAGCGCGGCCTCATCGACGAGTTCGCGCGTGGGGTGAGCGTCACCGAGGTGCCCTGCCCCGGCCTGTCCTCAGCCGTCGAGAGCGGCGACGAGGCCGCCATCGCCGACACGGTCGCCGCCGCGGCGGCCCGCACCCCGGACGACGTACGGGCCGTAGTCCTCGGCTGTACCCACTACGAACTCGTCGCCGAGCACATCCGCGCGGCCCTCCGACGGCGGCCCGGTCTGCCCCCGCCGGTACTGCACGGCACAGCCGGCGCGGTCGCCGCCCAGGCACTACGCCGGATCGGCGCACACCCCGCACCGGAAGCCCCCGCCGCCGGCACCTTGACCGTGCTCCTGAGCGGTCGCCCGGCGACGCTTCCACCGGCGGCACTGACCTACGCGGAGGGCCGACTGCTACAGGCCCTCACCCCCACGGCCCGGGCAGCTCGTCCGTGAACGACAACGCCACGGCCCCCCGCAACCCCCGGACCCGCACTCCCGAACACCCCGCCAGTCCCCCACCACGCACCCCGCGCCCCGCCCTGCCACCCCTCACCCACGTCCCGCTCCGCCGGCAGCCGTTGAGACGCCTGCCCCAACTGTTCGTCGGCCTCGCCCTGTACGGATTCAGCCTGGCGGTCATGGTCCGGGCCGCGTTGGGCGTGAACCCCTGGAGCGTTCTGTACGAGGGGCTGGAGCACCACACTTCCCTGAGCTTCGGCACGATCAGCGCCCTCCTGGGGGTGCTCGTGCTCCTGCTGTGGATTCCCCTCAAGCAGAAGCCGACGTTCGGCACCGTCGCCAACATCGCCGTCCTGGCGTACGCCTCCGACCTCGGCCTCTCGCTCATCCCCCCGCATCCCGGCCTCCCGGCCCGGGTCGGCCTCCTCGTCGGGGGTGTCCTCCTCAACGGCTTCTCCGTCGCCGTCTACGTCGGCGCGCGCTTCGGCCCGGGCCCCCGCGACGGACTGATGACCGGCGCATCAGCCACCACCGGGCGCTCCATCCGCCTCATCCGTACCCTGATCGAGATATCCGTGCTGACCGCGGGGTGGCTGCTCGGCGGGAGCGTGGGCGTCGGCACCGTGCTGTACGCGCTCACGGTCGGCTCGATCACTCAGCTCTTCCTGCCGTGGTTCGCCTTTCGCGACGACGGCGCGGACACCCGGACGTCCCACCTCCGTCGTCGTCTTCGTCGCGCACCCGGGAACAATCCGTCGGGCCGCCGCGTTGGGCTCGGGACCACTGCTCTTCCAAGTTCCCCGAACCGCGAACCCTGAGGGATTGCCGTGCCCATAGCCGCCCCCACCGCCACCAGCGACCTCACTCTTCCCACCCTCGCCGCTCAGGCCGAGCACCTGATCGACCTCGACGTCCACGAGATCGCCGGGCTGTCCGCCGCCGAGCTCCGCACCTTCGCCGACGAGCACACCGGCGAAGGCGGCGCCCTCCTCGCCGTCCACCCGGACCGCGCTCCCGCCTCCGCCCTCGCCCCGTTGCTCCGCCACGCGGGCAAGCCCGGTTTCGTCGTCACCGACATGACCGACGTCGACCGGTTCGCCCCGCTCGACACCGTCGAACTCCCCGGCTCTCCGCTCTACCTCCTCACCGGCCTCGACCGCGGCGACCACATGGCCAACTGGAGCCCGAACGAGGCCCTGCCCGCCCTCACTGCGGAATCCCGCACCCCGCTGCTGCTCAGCGAGGGCATCCACTGGGTGCTCCAACAGCCCGCCGTCCTGGCGTCCAACCACTGCTTCATGACCATCGGTTCCCGACTGCGCAAGGCGAACGGCGCCCTGGACGCCCGCACCCCGGCGCTCTGGATCAGCAACGGCATCGGGCGGGACGGTCGCGAGCGCCGCAACGCTCCCAAGGTCGGCTGGTGCTGGGCGGGCAATCGGCACACCTGGTTGGGCTTCGCCTCGGTGACGGGCCGCAGGCCCCGGGGGCCGTTGCCACAGTGAAGTGATCCATCGGACCGCCGCACGCAGAGTGAGGGGCCGGCAGCCCGGCCCCTCACCCGTCGTCGTCTGTGGTCAGGACGTCCGCTCGTCCCCTTGCTCTACCGGTCGGTACCGGTTGCCGGTGCGCCCGCGTCCACGGGAGTGGGGGCGGTGGGCCGGTCGGAGCGGCAGCGGCTCTTCTCCGCGGCGGTGAAGGGGCCGGTGCGCTGGTAGATGCGGTCGGGCACCAGAGGTGACGGGCCGTCGGCGACGATGTGCAGGCGGATCTGCTTGTCCGGGGCTTCGCCTTCGTCGACGAACCAGCCGTCGACGCGATGGCGGCCGGCCTGGCTCTCGATCCAGGACACCTCACCGGCCTCGATGGTCTCGTGGATCTTGCGGTCGGTGGCGGTGTCCCAACGCCACGGCTCCGGTGAGGTCTTGGCGAAGCCCTTGGTGAACTGCTGGTGGAGGTTGTCCTTGGGGTTGGGCAGCCGGTCGATGTCGGCGCTCTCGCTCAGGTTGTCGTAGGCGCGACCGGTGAAGCCGACCGGGCGGTCGTGGTTGACCGTGTTGCGGCTGCAGTTGAGGTACGCCTCGCCGACGACACGGGCTTTGTCGTAGTAGGTGTAGGAGTAGGGCTCGTCGACCGTGAAGGTGCACGTGTTGCGGCTGTTGGCGCAGTGGTCGGCGGCTTTTCTGGCGTCGATGCGGTCGTTCCCCTCGAAGGCTTCCGGTGCGGGCAACGCGGTCTTGCCGATGGTCTTGTCGACCGGGGGCGGTACGTCGGTGGCGCGGACCTTGGCGAGGAGCGGGCCGCAGTCCCAAGTCCCCTTCGTCTGCGCGGAGGCGAAGGTGATCAGCGGTTCGTTCTCGTTGGCGGTGAAGGTGTAGGTGCGGTCGCGGTGCCAGTCGGTGCTGCCCGGGTCGGTGGTGAAGGTCTGCCGGGTGCCGCCGGAGCCCTGCAAGGTGTACGGCTGGCCGTTGGCGATCTGGTCCTTGGAACAGGCGCTCTTGAGGCCGCCGGTGCTGTCGTCGAACGTGACGGTCACCTGCGCACCGGCCCGCACACCGCGCAGGCGTTGGCTCACGCTCTGGTCCGTGGTGCGCTTGTTGCGCAGCAACAGGGCGGGGAGCCCGTCGGGATGCTTGGCGTCGGCGGGCAGCAGCCGGAAGGGGTACTGGACGGTCCAGCCGGTGAGTTTGTCGCCGCTGCCACTTGCGGTGAAGCTCGGTGCGGTGAAGTCACCGTTGATCACCGGCACTTGGCGGGTGGCGGGATCCGCGAATGCCTGCGGCGCGAGGGCCGGCCCGGCGAGCAGGGTTCCGGCCAGGGTGACGACGGCGGTGGCTGTGCGTGCCGGGCGGGGCCGGTGGGGGGATCGACCGGTTCGGGTCACGGGCTCTTGCGGGCCTTTCGTACGAGGTCGGCGGGGAGCGGGGTCAGGCCGTCGGCGGTGCGGGGCACCGGGGTGGCGCGGCCGGTGCCTGGGGCGGCGGCGTGCGTCACGGGCGCAGCCGGTTGCAGGCGCCGGCGGGCGTGGTGTCGGTCCGGGCGATGAAGGAGCTGGAGTTGACCGAGGACGGGGCATCCACGACCACGTTGCTGATCCGCTGACCGTTGTTGGTGGTCAGGACGCCGGAGATGCGCTCCATGGCCGCCTCGGCGGCGAAGATCAGGGTGTCTCCGTTCTTGACTTCCATGTGGTAGACGGTGGACTCGGTGTGCGTGGTGGTCCAGGTGCGCTGGTAGTGCGCCTTGAACGCACCCGAGAAAGTGGCCTTCAGGCCCATGTCGCCGCCGACCTTGCCGCTGGCGTTCGCGCCTACCTTGGCACCGGCCTCGGCCATCGGGCCCTTGGACATGTCGGGGGTCTTCGCAGTCACACTGCCCTCGCCGTTGACTCCTGCCGACACCTCCCCGTTGACGTTGATGTGACCCTCCAGGGCGATGGACCCGGTGATCTCGCCACCGAGGTTGTCCTGGCTGCCGGTCTGGAGCTGGACGGTGCGGTCCACCTTGATTTCCTTGTGGGTGCAGTTGATGACCGCGTTGCCCAGGGACTTCACCACACTGGTGAACTGCAGGGGCAGGGCCCGGGTCATTTTGAAGTTGCAGCCCTTGGGGTTCTTGTTGCAGTAGCGCAGCACCGGGGCCACCGACGCCATCGGCTTGTTGTTCTTGTCGTAGGCCCGTGCCTGGGGAATGGCGGGACGGTCCCCAGGCACCAGGCCGGAGGAGTCCTGATCGTGCTCCGCAGCCCCGGCGGCCGGCAGCGCGACCTGGCCGTGCGGCTGGGGCAGCGGCTGCGCGGCCACCGAACCGGCGGCCGGGAGGAGCGCTGCCAGGGCCAGAGCGGTCACCGGCAGGACGCGGGAACGCCGGGCCCGACGCCTACGGGGAGCGAGGGAGGAACGGCTCATGATGTGGTCGCTCACTTGGCCATCGCCTCGCACATGGCGGTGAGGGATTCCTCATCGTCGTGGTGCTCCAGCGCCGCCCCCGGCAGCATGCTCGCGAAGTTGTCACAGGTGCTGCCCACCGCGGCGCCGGCGTCGTTCTGCGCCTCGGGGTGGAAGTCGTTCAACTTCTGCTGGGTGTCCGTCATCCCCTGCTTCTGCTCCGCTCCGTCACCGGCCAGCTTGCCCATGCACTCCTTGGACTCCGGCTTGCACTCCGCGACCTGGTCCTTGGCCTTGGAGATGTCCTCCTTTGCCGCCGCGGAGTCCTTCGACACCTGCTCCCGCCCGGAGTCGACCTGCTGCTCCTCCTGATCGCGCTTGTTCTCCTCCTGGCACTGCTTGTCGTTCTCGTCGCACGGAGGCTGGGGGGCGACCACGGCCGGCGCCGAGACGGTACGCGGCGCCGGGAGGGTGGCCGCGGTGGCGCCCGTCGCGCCGTAGAGGGTGGCGGCGCAGACGGCGGCGGTGAGGGCGAGGGCGGCGCGGGTTCGGGTGGTACGGAGGTTCATTGGCTGTCCCTTTCGAAGGGGGATCGGTGGAGAGGTGATGGGCACGACGGCGCGGGGAGCGGCAAGCGGCGCCGCCGTGCCCGGTTGCTCAGTACGCGAAGCTGAAGGAGGAGTTGCGGCCCACGGCCAGGTGGTTCACGCCGCTGTGCGCGGGCAGGACGGTGACCGGCTTGTCCGCTCGGTCCGTGGGCACGGTGTTGCCGTCGCCCAATTCGCCGCTGGCGTTCGAGCCCCAGCCGATGACGGATTGGTCGTCGCGGAGGGCGAGGGTGTGGTCGCGTCCGGGGGCCAGTTCTCGAACGCCGGTCAGCCCCTCGATGGCGACGGGGGTGGTGCGGTTGGTCTTGGTGCCGTCACCGAGCTGGCCGAGGTTGTTGCGGCCCCATGCTTTGACGCTGCCGTCCTCAAGGACCGCGAAGTTGCCATGGGCGCCGGCGTAGAGTTTCGCCACGCCTTCGAGGTGCTGCACGTCGACCGGCGAACTGCTGTTGGTAGTACTGTCATTGCCCAGTTCGCCGTGGACGTTGTAGCCCCAGGTCTTGACCTTGTGGTCGCCGGTGACAACGCTCGCGTGGAGCCCTCCCGCGGAGAGTGCGGTCACTCCCTGCACTCCGGCCACCTGCTGTGGGGTGTTGCGGTCGGTGGTGGTGCCGTTGCCCAGCTGACCGTGACTGTTGTTGCCCCACGTCCAGACAGTACCGTCCTGACGGAGCGCCAGACTGTAGTGGCAGCCGGCTGCGATGGCCTTGACCTTGTCCAGGCCCTGCACCGCGACCGGCCTGGCAACCCCGGTGCTCTTCGCGCTGTTCGTACCGTCGCCCAACTGTCCGAACTCGTTGTAACCCCAGGCCATCACCCGCCCGTTCTTCAGGGCCAGGGCATGGTTGCAGCCCACGGCGATCGACCGAATGCCGTCCAGTCCCGCGACGGCGGCGGGGAAGGAGCGGGCCGTGGTCGTTCCATTGCCGAGTTGGCCGTAGGTGTTGTTGCCCCAGGACTTGACCGTCCCGTTCTTCAGCAACGCCACGGCGAACGGGCCCGTGGTCGTGACTCCACCTGCCTCCAGCGACTTGACGTCCTCGCGCGCCAGTCCCTGGACGGATCCGGGTGTCTGTTGCGGCACGACGGAACCGTTGCCGAGTTCACCCGAGGCGTTCTGGCCCCAGCTGTAGACCCAGGGGTCGGGTGACGCGGTACCGGCCGCGGCCGGTACGGCCGTCCCGGCGATCGCGGCCAGCGCCGCGGCGGCGGTGACCACACCGCACACACCGCGCAGCCGGCGCCGGGTACGTCGGGCTTTCTGCATTCCCAGCATTCCCTGCATTCAGGCACGCCTTTCACAGGTGGTGGCGCAGAGACAGGCTCCAACGCCGTACGAGAGGGGGTGAGGTCCTGCGCACGTGGCAGGAGGAGAAGTCAGTACGCGTAGCTCGAATTGCCGGCCAGGGACGCGGCGACGTGGTGGAAGTCCCCATGGGTGGCGGTCACCGGCGCGTAGCGGGCGTGGGCGGTGCCGTCGCCGAGTTGGCCTTCACCGTTGGCGCCCCAGGCGACCACCCTGTCGTCCAGGATGGCGAGGTCGTGGCCACGCCCCGCGGCCAGGTCACGGGCCCCTTCGAGCGCATCGATCACGACGGGCGTGTTGCGGTTGGTGTGGCTCACACCGGTACTGTCGGACGGGTCCGACTCCAACAGCTGCCCGTCCTTGTTCTCCCCCCACCCGTAGACCGTGTCGTCGTTGCGGATCGCGAAACTGTGGTCCCCACCCGCGGTGATCTTGCGGATGTCCCGCAGCCACCGCGCCTTGACCGGTGCGTCGCTGCTTGCCTTGCCGGTCCCGTCGCCCAACTGCCCCTTGAGGTTGTCCCCCCAGGTCCAGACAGCACCGTCCTCCGTGCGCGCAAGCCCGTGGTGGCACCCGGCCGCGACCTCCGCGATGTGGTCCAGTCCCTTGACCTCCTGCGGAACGGACTCGGACTTCCGGTCACCGGTACCGAGTTGGCCGCGGGCGCCGTTGCCCCACGACCACACCGTGCCGTCCTCCATCAGCGCCAGGCTGAAGTCGCACCCCGCAGCCACCTGCCGCGCCATCGAGATGCTCGGCACCCGCACCGGGACCGTACTGTCGTCACCGGAACGGTTGTTGCCCAGCTGACCGACGCCGTTGTCACCCCAGGCCCAGACCCGGCCCTTGCTGATCGCCAGCGCGTGCGCACCGCCCGCCGCGACGTCGCTGACGTCCCGCAGCCCGGTCACCACGTCCGGGGTAGCCCGATCACTGCGGCTGCCGGTGCCCAACTGGCCTTCCGTACCGTGCCCCCAGGCACGGACGGTGCCGTTCTCCAACTGCGCCACGGCGAACGATTCACCACTCCCCGTTCCCCCCGCGGAGATCTTGCGCAGCTCACCGCGGTGCAGTCCCGTCACCGGGCCCGGCGACCAGCGGTCCCCGGTCCCCCCACTGCCCAACTGGCCCGCATCGCCCGCGCCCCAACTGAACACCTCCGGCCCGGGGGCAGCCTGCGCCACCCCGGCGGCCGCCGGCCCGGCCAGCGCCGCCAGCACCGCGGCGACCACCGGCGCCGCCTGCCTGGCACCCCACCGCCTGCGCGCCCCACTCGTCCCACTCATCGTCCTTCTCAACACCCGCTCCTCTCAAGAGAGTTAACTGCCACGGCAGGCCGTTGATCTACGCTGCCGGGCACGAACGGATCTTGCGATCAGACGACTCCAACTATGCGCACCCGCCCCTCCGACCACCCCATACGGTGGATCCGACACTCCAATGGGCTAACGCGCATATGAGTGAAGCCGGTCGAGCTGCTATGACGCGCTCACCGCAACGACATCCCTCCGAGGCGACACCTCGACCGTGAGGGACCGGAACGCCTCCGCTCATATCCCCTCTTCGGTAGGCGAGTTGGAGCACGCGAACGGTGGCACGGCTGGTCGGCCCGCCCTGCCGCCCGCGCCCTTTCACCGCGCCTGGGCGGCCCACGGCGTCCACAGGCGCGCGGCGCGCGCTGCGCGGCCATCGAGAGATCCGGCGCATCGGACAGCGGCACCCGCCCCAAGAACCCCGCTCCCACCCGCAACGGTGAACGCCACTCGATCCCACGGGAGTTGACGTCTCGGATGCGAGTCCAAGGCGGGCCGAGACCAGTCCGGCAAGACGGCCAAGACGATCAAGACGGCCAATGCTGTCCTGGACAACGAACCGCCAGCCCCGCCAGGCACGAAATAAACCAGCGGGATCTCACGAGCGGGCAGGCGCCAGCCAGGAACCAGCCAGCCTTGAAGTGGGTCGCCCCGCCGGGCGCGGACCCTCAGAACGTCTTGAGGTCCGCGATGCTGCGGACCGACGTCCCGATCTTGAGGGCCCGGGCCCGCTCGCATACGGCGACGGCAGCCGCGAGGTCCTGTGTGGCGGCCCCGATCGACTTGAACACGGTGACGTCATCGGCCCGCCGACGGCCCGGAACCTCCGCCCGCAACAGTTCGGTCAGGGTGGGGACGGCCGAGACCGCCTGCCCGTCGAGTTCGCGCCAGGCAAGGACGTCGCCCGATTCCGCGGCGACGGTGTCGGCCTGGACGTCGAAGACAACGGCGTCGGCCCGGGTGAAGATGGGGACGTCGAGCTCCCGGCGGGACGGCATCGTCGAACCGATCGACACGATGTGTTGCCCCGGTTCGATCCACTCACCGCGCAGCGCGACCGGGCCGCCGGCACCCGTGTTGGTCGCCGCGACCACCACGTCCGTCGCGGCGACCGCTGCCTGGGCGGTGTCGACCGGCACCACCTCGATGCCGAGCGCGGCACCCATCCGCTCGGCGAACGCCGCCCGCCGGGACGGCCGGGGACTGAACACCTTCGCCCGTTCGATCCTGCGCACGGCAGCCACGGCCGCCAGGTTGGTTTCGGCCTCGACGCCGGCCCCGATGACGCCGACGGTGGTGGCGTCCTCCCGGGCCAGGTGCCTGGTCGCCACCCCCGAGGTGGCTCCGGTACGCGCGGCCGTCAGGTAGGCGGCGTCGAGCATGCTCGCGACCACGCCGGTCTCGATGTCGCAGAGGACCACGAGATAGCGAACGCCCCGCTCGAACGAGCCGTGGAACATCTTGAGGCCGAGCACCCCGGCCCGGCTCATGATGGCCGGCATCACCCGGAAGAACGTGCCCTCGACCGCCAAGTTGGACCGCGGTGGTAGCGCCAACTGCGGCCCGGGAGCGTCGCCGAGCGCGGCCTCGATGGCGTCGACGATCGCTGCCATGTCGCAGGACCGGCGCACCTCGTCATCGCTCAGCAGCAGGGTTGTGCCTTCCGACGCCGCGCCACCACCGACGGTGGGGACTTGTTGCAGTTCCATGCTTCTCCTCAAAGGGCCCCAAGACCGGGGCGGAGAGGGCGACTTGCGTGCCGGCTCGCGCTCCGTCGTCGGATGGCCCCGGTAAAAGTACGGGTCTGGCTCTGGACACGTCGCGAGCGTAACAGAATTTGTGACCACTGGTCACAAATGCGAGCGCAACCGCTCCTCCCCCTCCGGGAAGCCCTCGCCGCCGGTCCTCGTATCGGTGGTCTCGTACAGTCCTGACCATGGATGATGCCGCGACAGGCCGAAACCGCCCGGGACGCCCCGCACAGCTCAGCCGCGACCGGATCGTCGACGCCGCACTCTCGACCGGGAACCTCGACACGCTGACGATGCGGGAGTTGGCCGCCCGCCTGGCGGTGTCCCACTCGGCCCTCTACCGCTGGGTCAAGAACCGCGAGCAACTCTTCGACCTGGTCAGCGAAGTCATGATCGAGCGCATCCTCCCCGCCGACGGCCCGCCCGGGGATCGCTGGCGGCCCTGGCTCGCGAACGTCGCCCGGGCCATGCACGATCAGTTCCTCGCCGTGCCCGGCTACGCCACCCGCACCTCACGACCGCACCGCCACAACTCCCACTCCTTCGGACGGCTACGGAACGAGGTCATCGCCGCCTTCACCAACGCCGGGGTCCACCCCGACCTGGCCGAACAGAGCTGGTACATCTTCATCACCTCGGTCGTCAGCTGGCTCGCCGCCCAGGAGAATCCACTCGACCTCGGCCACAGCGCGCCTCGCTTCGAGCTCTTCCTCGACGTTCTCCTCCGCGGCCTGCCCGCGCGGGAACCAGGCACCGCATGACGACCAGAATTCTCCATTCCCCGTTTCGCGCGTCACATGATATCGATGTGCTATTGAAAGGGCTTTCAGCGGGGCGACCGGACGACCGACAGTTCCCGCCCCGGGGTTAATTCCCGAACCCCATTTCCCACTTGTCCCGCCGTAACGCATATGCCAGCTTGAAGAACAGTCAGCCGCATGGAGACGAAGGCAACCATGCCGTACGGCCTGGACAGTTGACCCCACCGGTTGAGCGTTTTCACGCCACTTCCGCTTCGGGTGTTTCGCGTTTCGGCCAACCATGTCGGGGATTCCCTTTCCCGATATGAACGACCAGCGGCATCTTTCGGGAAAGGGTGGGAACCGCGGTGGAGCGTCGAAGAAACAGGGACGGAAAGGCGCCGGTGGACCGGTCGCGTTCGGGCGCCGGAGGCGGGGCGGCCCGGGGCGGCCGAGTCCGGTCGATCACCGCGGCAGGCATCCGATGAACCCCGGACGGGGTCGGCCGCCGCACCCGGTCCGGGTGGGCCGGCGACGGATCTCCCCGCTCCTGCCGACCAGGGCCGATGGTGCGGCGATGCGCCGGGCACCGCGCAAGGACATCTTCGCCGGGCTGACCGTCGCGGTGGCCGCCCTGCCGCTGTCCATCGGGTTCGGGATGGCGTCCGGGCTGGGTGCCCGCGCGGGACTGGTCACCGCCGCGGTGGCCGGGTGCCTGGCCGCCGTGTTCGGCGGCGCGCGCCTACAGATCACCGGACCGAGCGGTGTGCTGGCCGTGGTGCTCGCGCCGATCGCGCAGGCACACGGAGCGTCCGGTGTGCTCACCACCGGGCTGCTCACCGGGACGATGCTCCTCGGTCTCTCGCTGGTACGGGCCGGCCGGTACATGCGTTGTGTGCCCGCGCCGGTCGTGAAGGGCTTCATCCTCGGTGCGGCCGTCGTGATCATCGCGCAGCAGATTCCGCCGGCGTTGGGACGGCACGTTCCGCACGGGGAAGCCGTCGCGGCCAGCGCGGTGGGGGCGGTCAGCGGTTTCTGCGCCGATCCGGACTGGCCGGCCCTCTGCATCACCCTGGGGACCCTGGCGGTCAGTCTGCTCGGAGCCCGACTTCGGCCGGCCCTCCCCTACCCGCTCCTGGCCGTCACCGCGGCCACCGCCGTCGCCGCGGCGGCACACCTTCCGCTGGCCCGGATCGGCCACCTGCCCACCGGTCTGCCGACCCCGTCCCCGGGCTTCCTCGCTCCGGGCGAGATCCTCGCGCTGCTGCCCACAGCAGTCACGCTCACGGCTCTGATCGCGTTGGAATCCCTGATGACCGCGGCCGCGGCGGACGCACTGAGTGGCGGCGAACGCCACGACGGCCAGCGGGTGTTGTTCGGTCAGGGCCTGGCCAATCTGGCGGTTCCGTTCTTCGGCGGGGTGGCCGCCACCGGCACCGTGTGCCGCACCGCCATCAACGTACGGTCCGGGGCGGTGTCCCAACTGGCCGCACTGACGAACGCCGCCGTCGTGGCACTCGTCGTCCTGGTTGCTGCTCCGCTGGTGGCCGCGGTGCCACTGGCGGCGCTGGCCGGTGTCCTGATCGCCACGGCGACGCGCATGATCGACATCGCCGCGCTGCGTGCCCTCGGGCGGGTCGGGCGCGGCCAGGCCGCGATCGCCGCGCTCACCGGGGCGCTCACCCTGACCGTCGACCTGGTGACGGCGGTGCTCACCGGAACCGCCCTGGCGGCGGTCCTGGCGTTGCGTACGGTGACCGCGACCGCTCGCGTCGAGCAGGTGTGGGTGCCGGTCCAGGGAACCCCGGCCACCGGGACGGGACCGGTGCCGGTGGCCTCCCCGGAGAACCAGATCGTGGTGCACCGCTTCGCCGGCCCCCTGCTGTTCACCACCGCGGACCGGATGCTGCGGCCGGTGTTCCCGTCGCCGGGCCGGGCGGTGGTTCTCGACCTCGAACGGGTCACCGGTCTGGACACCACGGCGATCCTGACCCTGGCAGAGGTCATCGACCAGCATCTCCGGCGGGGCACCGTGGTCCACCTGTCCGGTGTCTCCGATCCGCACCGCGCCCACCTCGACGCCCTCGGTGTCCTGACCGCACTACCGCCGGGCGCCCTCTTCGCGACCGCCGCCGAGGCCGTCGCACACGCCCGGGCCCGCCTGCTTCCGGTCACGCCCACGCCCCAGGAGGAGCCCTCCTCCCCTCCGCAGATCTGAGGAACGTCCGGCCGACGCCCTCAGTGTCCGAAGGGCGGTTCGAAGCAACCGCTTTCCAGGTAGGGCCCATTGGTCCGCACCTGGTAGTTGGTCTTCTGCACGAATGCGGTGACACAGGCGTCCGGGTGGACGCGGAGGCCGATCCGGGTGCCTTCCGGTGTCACGTAGTGGTCGCCCTCGAAGCGGGATTCCATGCCCTGTACGGTGAGTTGCCCGCCGGTCCGCTCGCCCTTCGGCCCGGTCCGCTCTTCCTCGTAGCCGAGCCCGATGAGCGCGGCACGCACGCTCTTGGGGTCCCATTTCTTCTGTTGCCAGAGCCTCTTGAGGACCGGTTCGATGCGGGCGGCCTCGTGCTGTGCGTCCTTCTCGCTGGCGGGGGACATCTCTCCGGGGCGGCGGAAGGCGTTGTTGTCGCCGTAGTGCGGGGCGCCGTCGTGGGATCCCGGTTCTGCGTACGGGCTGGCGCCGGGCGGTGTGGGAGTGGTGGTGGGGCTGGCGGTGGAAGGGTGACCGTGGCTGGCGCCGGGGCCCGCCGTCGGGGTCGGCGCGCCGGCGGCAACGCGCTGCTGGCCGCAGGCTGTCAGGGCCAGGGCGGCGCTGAGGAGGAGGGCGCCGGTGGCCGCGCGTCTGTGTCTTCGTGCGCGAGGGACTGGGGAGTTGGGCATGTGCGTCACTCTCTCACGGTGCGGTTGCGCGGGTGCCGGGCACGGGCGGGCGGTGGCGGTTGCCTGGCCACCGGTGCTGCGCAGCAGCCGGCGGTGCACCGTCCGGCGAAGGGTGGGAGGAGGTCATTCGCCGGGGGCGAGGGTGCGCGCGAGGATGCGTGCCGCGTCCGCAATCAGTGCGTTGTCCACCGGGGCGTCCTTGGTGGTCTTCGACGACAGTACGGCCAGCACGATCGGCGTCTGCCTGGTGGTCCAGGCGACGCCGATGTCGTTGGCGGCGGCGTAGTCACCGGTGCCGGTCTTGTCGCCGATGATCCAGTTGTGCGGCAGTCCGGTGCGGAATCGTTCTCCGCTGGTGGTGTTGCCCCTGAGCCAGGTGACGAGTTGCTCGCGATCGGCGTCGGCCAGCGCCCGGCCCACCGTCAACCGCCCGTAGCTGGTGCCGATCGCCTCCGGTGTGGTGGTGTCGCGCAGGTCGCCGGGGACGGCGGAGTTGAGGTCGGTTTCCCAGCGGTCGAGTCGGCTGACCGGGTCGCCGATCGACCGGAAGAAGCGCGTGAGGCCGTCGGGGCCGCCGATCTGGCGCAGCAGGAGGTTGCCGGCCGCGTTGTCGCTGTACTGGATCGCGGCCGCGCAGAGGTCCCGCACCGCCATGCCGGTGTCCACGTGCTCCTTGGTCTTCGGGGAGTTCGGGAGGATGTCCGCCGGCGGATAGTGGATCACCTTGTCCAGCGGCGCGCAGCGTGCGTGGTCACGGAGGACCGCGGCGGCCGCGACCGTCTTGAAGGTCGAGCACATCGCGAACCGCTCCTGCGCGCGGTAGGCGACGACCTGCCCGGTGCGGACGTTGCGGGCGTAGACGCCCAGGCGTGCCGCGTACCGCTGCTCAAGATCATGCAACTCACGTGCCGTGCCACGTAGTTGACGCGTAGCGGTTGCCGATGCGGACGACGACGCGGCGGTGGCGAGTACGGCGGTGGATGCGGCGAGGCCGGCCTTGAGCAGGCCGCGTCGGGGCAGAGGGGTGGCACTGGTCATGCGCAGGGGTCTCCCGGTTCGTCCGTGGTGAGGTCCTCGAAACCTCGACCGCGCGAAGCTTCGACATGGGACAGCGAAGCAGCAGAGCTCCACCCATGTCCAAGAGTGAACATTGAATCCGCCATAACTTATTGATATAGGAAGTCGCCTCTCCGGCCTGCGAAAACACCGGATCATGCCGCCTTACGTCAGCACCAAATCAGCACGGTGCTGGGTCAGCGCCAGATCCATCACCTTCACGGCCCGACCCGTCGAGTCCGGAGTGAGGTGTCCGTACGTGTCCGCCGTCTCCTTGATGCTCTTGCGTCCGAGCCACCTGGACACGTCCAAAAGTGGCAGACCGTTGCTGAGTGCGGTCGTGGCGAACCAATGTCTTGTGTCCGCAGAGGCCGTGTGCAGATGAGACCGTGTGGTCATTGAGCAGCCATGCCGAGGACGCCGCATTCGTCACGTTGACCGACGTGCGTGTTGCATTCCAGCGACGTCTTTATGATGCAGATCACTGCTGTTGGTGGGTTGTTGAAGCGTCCTCGATCACGCGACGTTTCTTCCACGGTGATCCGCAGAGCCTGTTCAGCGCGGCCAGGCGACTTGGTCGATGCTTGCCGGGTGCGGCGACTTGGGAAGCCGGTTTGGACTTCATGGCCTCGTGAGCGAGACGGTGGTGGTCAGCCTGCCGCATCAGCTCCCGGTGACGCAGCTGGTGGATCTCGATGCCCATCCTCGTTCCTCCTCCTGCCGGGTGCTTCAGCCGGCCCGCTGATGCTGTGGCTTGCCCCAGGGACAAGGTCAACGAGCGGCTTTGGCTGCGAAGAGAGCGAGTCTCCGATGCCCGCAGGGCCACGATCCCGAGGATGTGCGGGTCTCAACTGCACGATCCAATGACCGTCGCCGACGAACGGCCGGAGGGGAGCCGGGTGACGAGGCTCGCGTCAGCGGCCGTCTGCCGAAGATGGACGATCTCCTCGTGTTGAGCGGCGAGCCGGGCCAGGGCCTGAGTGCGGAAGTCGGTGGGCTCGTCGATCGTCTGCTCCGACTGGGCAAGCCGTTCCTTGAGCTTGGCCGTGGCGATGCGCTTCGACAAGCGGGCTTACGTCTTTCACGGGACGGTCACTCTCGCCGCGATCAGACTGTGGCTCCGGTGATGACCTCGGCTTCAGGGAGCGGGGCGGCCCTTCGTGGCCCCCCGCCACGACCACGGAAGCCCGAGGGGCGGGTGTGCCCGCGCACCTTCGTGAACCATCGGGCTGCGTGCCGCGTCCTCCTGATGCGCGGCCCGTGCCGGGCGGGCGCTGTGCGAGGGAGAGCAGCGGACGGATGACGGGTGAAGCGATCGGTATCGGCCTGGCTGTATTGGTGGGCCTGGTCAGTCTGTGGGCCGGTGCGCGCGAGGCACGGCTGCAGATGCGGCTGAGCCGCTACGGGTTGCACGCCGAGGGGGTGGTGGTGGACCAGGAGCATGCGCCCGGGGACGATTGTTCGACGCCCGTCATCGAGTTCACCGACCGGCAAGGCCGGCCCGTCAGGTTCCGGCCCGTCGCGACGGGGCTGGGGCTGGGGGTGCCCCTCGGAGCCCATGTTCCGGTCGTCTATCTACCTGAAAGGCCGGAAAGCGCAAGGGTATTCACCCGGAAGCACCGTCTCTCTCTGATCGTCGGCCTGTCCGCCGGAGGCATGATCTTCCTCGGCGTCGCGGCTGGGGTCGTGCTCACGCGCTGAGCCTGTTCTCCCTCCTCGTTCTCGCTGACGGATCCACCGCCGGACCCGTCACGGGACCCGTCGGACACGCCCTAGCCAGCCGGCCTGCCCCGAGCAGGTGGGACATCCGCGGCGAAGCTCTTCTGTCCAGGCCGGCCGTGATCGTCACGCAGCCGCGGATCTACCCGGATCTATCCCCCGACGAACGTGACGGTCTCGTCGAGCGGCGCCCGGCCCGTACGGACGTAGCCCACCGCGCGGTCCTCGAAGCCGATCGACATGCCGCAGAAGAGGATGAGCTCGCCCGGGGGTGACAGGATCTCCGCGACAGTCCTGCGGTACACCGACCACGCCATCTGCGGGCAACTGTGCAGCCCTTCGGCGCGCAGCAGCAGCATGACCGTCTGCAGATACATGCCGACATCGGACCACTGAGGCCGGCCCATGTCACGGTCGATGTAGCAGAACAGGGCGGCGGGCGCACCGAAACAGTCCCAGTTCGCCGCAGCGGCCCGCTGGCGCGCCTCCCAGTCTTCGCGCTCGATACCGAGTGCGCTGTAGCGCTCATGGCCGAAGGCGGATCGGCGCTCGTGGTACGGAGACTTCAGTGCGGGCGGGTACATCTCGTACTCCCGCTCGTCCCAGGGGTCGCATGCGGCCACCCGCTCGCCGGCGCGCTTCTTGAGCTCGGCCAGCGGCCCACCGGTCACCACGTAGGAGCGCCACGGCTGGATGTTCGATCCGGACGGCGCCCAGGCCGCAGCCGACAGCGCCCGCTCCAGCACCCGTCGCGGGACGGGCCGGTCGGTGAACCCGCGCACCGCCCGTCGGCTCGTGACAGCCTCATAGACATCCACGATCAGCTACCTCCGTCGATCATCTACCGCTCTCAACTGCTCCATGGACACGCAGGAGGCGGGGATGTCAGGAGAGCCAGTCGGCGTAGTGGGTGGGGGAGAGGCGGGCGTTCTTGTCGGTGAGGACGTCGCCCTTGACGACGGCGAACATGCCGGCGGTGGGGTCGGTGACGACGGTACGGCTGTCGCCCTTGTGGGACAGGGTGATCCGGCCCAGCTCGTCCAGGGGGAAGACCTCGGGTCCCGCGATGTTGCGGATGCCGTTCAGCGGAGCCCCGGCGGCGACCTCCGCCACCGCGGCAGCCACGTCCTTGGAAGCGATGGGCTGGATGGGCGTGGCGGGCAGCCGGACGGTGTCGGCGTCGGCGGTCCAGGACAGGACTGCGTCCATGAAGTCCATGAACTGCGTGGCCCGCACGATCGAGTAGGGGATCGGCCCGGCCGCGAGGATCTTCTCCTGGAGCGCCTTGGCGCGGTAGTAGTCCAGCTCCGGCACCTGGTCCGTGCCGACGATCGAGAGGATGACGAAGTGGCCGACGCCGCCCTTGTGGGCCGCGGCCAGGAGGTTGTCCATCGAGGTCTGGAAGAAGGCGAGCGAGGCTTCGTCGAAGGTCGGGGAGTTGGTCAGGTTGACGACGGCGTCGGCTCCCGCCACCGCCTCGTCCAGCCCCTGGCCGCTGATGATGTCGACTCCGGTGGACTTCGAGTGCGGTACGGCCTCGTGTCCGGCGGTGTTCAGGTTCTTGACGACCTGCGAACCGATCAGTCCGGTACCGCCGATGACTGCGATCTTCATAACGCGCCTTTCATCGGGATTACTGCGCAATATGGCATATACAACGCTATGTGGGCGGGGCATGAAACGGCTCGCTGATCGGCCAAGTTCGTCGGTCGACCAATGAAGGGCGGCGTCAGAGTCCATCGACGAACGTGACCGTCTCGTCGAGCGGCGCCCTGCGCTCGTGGTACGGGGACTTCAGGTCGGGCGGGTACCGCCGGTACTCCGGCTCGTCCCAGGGGACGCCCGAGGCCAGGCGCTCGCCGGCGCGTTTCTTGAGTTCGGCCAGCGGGGCGCCGGTCAGCACGTAGGTGTGCCACGGCTGGATGTTCGATGCGGACGGCGCCCAGCCCGCGGCGGACAACACTCGTTCCAGCGTCCGCCGGTGACCGCATCGACCACCGTCACCGCGTCTGCTCGGGCACCGTCCGAGCGGCTCAGCCGCCGCGGGCGGCGGGTTGTCCGCGGGGCCAGCCGTGATCCGTAGCATCAGGCCATGAGCACCACCCGCCGTCGGCCTCTTGGCCACGGCCTCAGCAGCACGACGCCGCCGTCTCTCCCGTACCTGTGACGCGGCAGGTCCAGCGCCACGTGCGCGCCGCCGAGGCCGATGTCGAGGGGGGGCACCCCTGCGGCTTACCGCTGGCCTGTCCGTGTTCCGCGAACTCGGCGTCCCCGGGCCCCGCGCCATCAGTGAGCCGCCACCACAGCCGCACGGAACCGTGCTGGGCTGATCTGTTCAACCCGGCGTGGGGCCGTCATTCTGCGTGTCCTCCTACGTAATCGCCAATCGGAAGGGCGCGGCGGGACCTGGTCCCGCCGGGCTCCTCCGCGCCCTGCTCGTGCTGACCGACACCGAGGTTCAACGTTGACGGACGATCACCAGCAAAGGGTCACGCTTCCGGCTGGTACGAGCATCCCCGTCGCGACCCACGCCAGCCCCATGACCTGCGCATTCAGGATGGAACGATCTCATTCGCCGATGCTCTGGCCCGAGCAGTCGTTGATCGCCTGGTAAGCCAATGTCTGGAAGTCGTTCACCAGGTGCGGTGAATCCGGGGTGTCCATCGCCGTCTGGGTCAGCAGGATCAAGGTGAGGTCCTCGGCCGGGTCCATCTGCACCGACACGCCCAATCCGCCGTCCCAGCCGAACTGGCCGACACCGGCGAAGCCCAGTCGGCGGGTGCGTACGCCCATTCCGAAGCCGAAACCGCCGTGGTTCCCGAAAAGCTCGGGGAACTGGTCCTTCTCGATCTTCTGTTCCGGCGTCAGCTGGTCGGCGGTCATCAGCTCAACCGACTGCCGGGACAGGACACGCACTCCGTCCCCCATGCCCTTGTTGAGGAGCATCCGACAGAACGCACGGTAGTCGTCGGCGGTCGAGGCGAGGCCGCTGCCGCCGACTTCGAACGCTTGCGGCTTGCTGAACCGGCCGCCGGCCGCCTCGTCGTACACCGCGAGGTCAGCGGTCTCCGGGTCGTGGGCGTAACTGGTCGGCAGTCGGTGGATCTTCTCCTGCGGTACCCAGAATCCGGAGTCCGTCATCCCGAGCGGCGCGAAGACGCGCTCCTGCAGATACGACCCGAACGACTGTCCTGTAACCCTGGCGATGAGTATGCCGAGCACATCGGCCCCCGTGTTGTACAGCCACCGCTCTCCGGGCTGGTACATCAGGGGAAGCGCGCCGAGACGGCGCATCCATTCATCGGGCTCGCCGGACGGGAAGGCGCCGTCGCTATAGAGCCCCGACTCGCGCATCGCGACCTGGATGGGGTAAGTGTCCGGCGCTGCCACGACCGCTCCGAACCCGAACGTGAAGGTCAGCAGGTCCCGCACAGTGATCGCGCGGCGGGCCGGCACGGTATCGTCCAGCGGGCTGTCGATCCGCTTGAGCACCTGTCGGTCGGCGAGCTCGGGCAGCCAGGGGACGACCGGGTCGTCCAGGCGCAGTCGGCAGTCGTCCACGAGGGTCATGACGGCCGCCGCGGTGACCGGCTTGGTCGACGAGGCCATCCGGAAGATCGTGTCCCGGCGCATCAGCTCGGCGCCGCCCGTGTGCAGCGTTCCCATCGTCTCGACATGGGTCTGCCCGTGCCGGTCGACCAGGGCGACAAAGCCGGGGATCGCGCCGGAGTCCACAGGCCCGGCCAGGGTGTCGCGCAACCTGCGCAGACCGTCTCGAGTGAACGCCGAGCCCTCCAGGCTCAGTTCGCGGCGCACCGTCCTCGCGACCGCCCGGTCGGCCCGGCCGACGGCCCGTGTCACTTCCCGGTTCACGAGCTCGGATACCTCGCGGCTCAGGTTTTTCGACATGACGTCTCCCTCGTTGTGACGAACGGTGATGAACGATCCACAGCTTCTTCGAACATCGTACGGCGATCCGAACAGTGTTCGCAAGTACGTACGGCGTGCGGAGCGAGAGATATCCTGAGCCGCAGAAAGAGGAGGCCGCACGCATGCCGGTCGACAAGAAGCAGCCGATTCCGTCGGTGTGGACCCGCCCCCAACGCCGCAAGCGGGAACAGCCCGCGCTGAGCCCGGAGCAGATCGTCTCCGCGGCCGTCCGGCTGCTGGACGAGGAGGGGATCGACGCCCTGAGCATGCGCAACCTGGGCACCCGTCTGAACGCAGGCGCGGCCTCCCTGTACTCGCACGTGGCCAACAAGGACGAGCTCATCGAGATGGTCGTCGACGAGATCTACGGCGAGATCGAGGTCCCGGACGCCGGGGCACGGGCAGACTGGCGCAGCGCCGTCGGCGACTGCGCCCACAGCCTGCGGACAGCGATTCTGCGGCACCCCTGGATGGCCTCCGTCCTCGGCGGGGTGGGGATGTCGCACCTCGGGCCGAACATGATGCGGATCTCCGAGACGATGCTCGACGTGCTCCAGAAGGCGGGCTTCCCCGCGGACGAGGCCGATCACGCCGTGACCACCCTCACCGCGTACGTCATCGGCATGACCACCAGCGAGGCCGCCTGGCTGACGATGCTCGCCCGCAGCGGAAAGGACGAGCGGGAGTGGATGGAGCGCCTGTGGCCGGCTGCCGAGGAAGCCGCGCAGGACCACCCCCAACTTCGGGAGCAATACGCCTCGCTACGGGGAAAGGACCCGCGCGAGATGCGCGACGACAAGTTCGCGTACGGGCTTCAAAGGGTTCTCGACGGCCTGGCAGGCCGCATCGTCAGAATTAGCGAGTAACTGTCGCCCCGAGCCGGTCGCCGCATGAACGAGATCAACCAGACACCCGCATCCAGCCGCCGCGCGAGCCAGCCCGCTGTCCAGTACCGCACCAGGCAACGTTTGCCCCGTAGTTGGGGACATCGTTCATATCGTGGGTCTGTCGGCGTCTGCCAGAATCGGCGGATGCTGAGCATCGGAACGATCGTGATGGGGGCCGCGGATGTGCGGCGGGCTGCGGACTTCTGGGGTCGGGCACTGGGCTACGTCCCTCGGGATGGTGAGGTGAAGGACGACTGGGCGGTATTGGTGCCGGCCGACGGCTCCGGTGCTGCATTGGCACTCGACCTCAGTACGACGCCCGTGCAGGAAATCCCGAGAGTCCACCTGGATCTCTATGCCAGTGATGCCGCCGATCAAGAAGCCGAGGTAGCACGACTGATCTCCCTGGGCGCTGAACGCGTCGACTGGGACTTTTATCCGGACGGCGCCGACTTCGTCGTGCTCGCCGATCCCGAGGGCAACCGCTTCTGCGTCATCGACGCCAGTCACAGCTGACGGACACGGGGCTCGGATGGCGGAACGCGTGCAGGTGCGGGAGATCGACAGCGATGAAGGCCGGCGGCTGCTGCAGATCATCCGGCGGGGTACTGGGTCGGTGGTGACCTGGCGGCGGTCCCAGATGGTGCTGTCGTCCGCACAGGGCATGCCCGTGGCAAAGATCGCCGAAGTCACCTTCACCAGCGCCGACCAGGTCCGGGACGTGATCCACAACTTCAACGCCGACGGCTTCGAATCCCTCTGTCCGAAGTACAAGGGCGGAAGGCCGAAGACCTTCACGCTGCCCGAGCGTCGCGAGATCAAGAAGATCGCCAAGTCCAGGCCGGCTGAGCGCGGCCTGCCGTTTCGACCTGGAGCCTGACCAAGCTGGCGGACTTCCTGGTCGCCGAGGGGGTGGTCGACGACATCAGCCACGAGGGCCTGCGAATCCTGCTCCATGAGGAAGGCGTCTCGTTTCAGCGGCTGAAGACCTGGAAAGCCTCCCGCGATCCGGACTACGCAGCCAAGAAAGCACGCGTGGAACACCTGTACGCGATCGCCGATGACGAGGTCATCCCCGAGGGAGGCGAGCCGGAAGTGGTCTTCTGCCTGGACGAGTTCGGGCCGTTGAACCTCCAGCCGCATCCGGGCCGGCAGCGGGCCGAACGCGGCGGCAAGCACAAGAACCTCGACCGCGAGCCCAGACCCCGGAGACGGGCGACGTACACCCGCCCACACAGGGTGCGGCACCTGTTCGCCGCCTACGACCTGGCCCGGGACAAGCTCTACGGCCATATCAAGAAGACCAAGAACCGGTCGAAGTTCCTGGAGTCCTGCCGCTGCCTTCGCACCCTCTATCCACCGACAGTCCGCCTGGCGATCGTGTGCGACATACTCTCCGCACCTGACCACCAAGCGGTGCCGCCGTGTGGCGGACTGGGCTCAGGCCAACAACGTCGAGATCGCCTACACCCCGACCAACTCCTCGTGGCTGAACCACATCGAGGCCCAGTTCATGGCCCTGCGCTACTTCACCCTCGACGGCACCGACCATGCCAGCCACAAGGAGCAGGGCAGCATGATCCGCCGCTACATCATCTGGCGAAACCGTCACGCTGACGATCAGCGGCTACGAGCCGTGGTCGACAAGGCGAACGTCTCCTGATGCGGCACTAGTGTCCTGCGCCAGTAGTTGATCGTTAGTTGTTGTGTGACTTCTTCTTCTGCTGGTGCGTCAGTTCCTCGTCGGGGCCCGAAGCTGGAGCCGTTGCTGCTCTGTGATGAGGAGCGGGCGGTGTTGGAGCGGTGGACGCGCCGGGCGACGTCGGCTCAGGCGTTGGCTTTGCGGGCACGGATTGTGCTGGCGTGTGCGGGGCCGGAGGTGCCACCGATCGTCGCAGTCGCTCGGGATCTGCGGGTGACTGCGGACACGGTCCGTAAGTGGCGGCGGCGGTTCCTGGCCGACCGACTGGACGGCTTGACCGACGAGCCTCGGCCGGGGAGGCCGCCGACGGTCGATGTCGATCAGGTAGAGGCAGTCGTGGTCGCGACGTTGGAGGAAATCCCGAAGAACGCGACTCACTGGTCTCGGAAGTCGATGGCGGACCACAGTGGCCTGTCGAAGTCCACCATCGGCCGGATCTGGCGGAAGTTCCAGCTCAAGCCTCATCTCGCAGACACGTTCAAGCTGTCGACGGACCCGTTGTTCGTGGAGAAGATCTACGACGTCGTCGGCCTGTACTTCAATCCGCCCGAAGGCGCGGTCGTGCTCTCGGTGGACGAGAAGTCCCAGATCCAGGCGCTGGACCGGTCCCAGCCGGTTTTGCCGATGATGCCGGGCATGCCCGAGCGCCGGACCCACGACTACGTCCGCAACGGCCTGACCACCTTGTTTGCGGCCTTCGATGTTGCCACCGGCGAGGTCATCAGTGCCCTGCACCGCAGGCATCGGGCAGCGGAGTTCAAGAAGTTCCTGATCAGGATCGACAAGGAAGTGCCCGCGCACCTCCAGGTCCATCTGATCGTGGACAACTACGGCACCCACAAGACTCCCGCGATCAAGGCGTGGCTGGGTAAGCACCCGCGGTTTCAGCTGCACTTCACCCCGACCGGCTCCTCGTGGATCAACCAAGTGGAGCGGTGGTTCGGCTTCCTGGCCGACCAGATGATCCGCCGCGGCGCACACAAGAACGTGCAGGCCCTCGAAGCCGACATCCGCACATGGGTCAAGAACTGGAACGAGGACCCCAAGCCATTCATCTGGACCAAGACGGCCGAGGAGATCCTCGACTCCCTCGCCCGTTTCTGCCGACGAATCTCCGGCGCAGGACACTAGCAGCCCACGGCCATGTGCGGCTCAGTGTGCCGAGCCGAGACAGCTGTCACCTCGTCACGCTGACTGTGACCAAGATCGAGACCGGCGAAATCGCGGCACGAGTTGACCCGCACACAGTGAGAAGACATGGCAAGGGGAACACCGGCTGCGAGGAGGAGGCGCCCATGCCCGTTCCTTCCACGGCTTGTTGAGGAGGTCGTGGGGGAAGGGACCGCCGTGGCTTGTGTCGGACGACCTGTGGGGTTGGGTTAAGCCGTTGCTGCCAGTGCGGCAGCAACGGCTCCACAAGCTCCGTCACACATCGCTCAACGACCAGGCGTCACCATCGCCCTTCCCCTCCCAGGCATCGAGGAGTGACAACGGCCGCTCCCGATGCCGGGATCGGTGTGGTCGAGCAGGCGTGCCTCGGACCCCGTTCCCGGTTCCGCGGCGTCGGTCAGGAGCCGACGCAGACGATTCCCAGCAGGCATACGTTCGTCGGGGACGTCGGCTGGGCGGTCGGCGGTGTCGAAGCGGCCGGTGCGGGGCGCGTCGGAGAGGTACTGCCCGCGCCGGAGGACGCGGTGGCCGCGGGGGCGGTGGCCGCGGGCGCGGTGGGTGCCGGTGCTGCCGCGGCGGCATGGTCGACGTGCGGTCGCTCGGCTGGCGTGGGCGTGCTGTGCGACGTCGTGAGCGGCGCCGCGGCCGGGTGGGTCATGGCGTGGGAATCCGGATGCCGGAACGTCGTGGCAGAGGGAGGCGTCGCGGCGGTGTTCTGATCGCGGCCGGCCGTCGCAGGCGGGCGGGTGCCGGGGTGCTGTGCGGCCGGCGTGCCCGGATCCGCCCCCGGTGCGGAGGCGAGCGTCGTGGTTCCGGAAGCGGACCCGCGCTCCGGCTCCGGCGTCGTGGCCGCCTGGGTGTGGCCGGCGGAAGGCTTGTTCTGTAGCAGAGAGACGGTCAGGCCGCCGCCGACCAGGGCAACGGCGGTCGCGGCCGCGGCCCGGCGCCGGTGCTTCTTCCAACGTGCGAGCTGGCGCCGCCGGGCCGCTCGTCCCTGCCCGGTCGAGGCCGTGACGTCGGGGCCGCCGGACGAACCGGCCTCCGACGCGTCCGGCAGCTCGGCGCGCGATGCGCCGTCGGCGATGGGGGCGGCATTGGAGTAGTGAGCCCCCGAGCCCTGGTCGCGTCCAGGGGCCTCGGAGCCCGCTGCATGCCATGCGTCCCACGCTGCGGGGGCGGCCACCGCTGCGTGTCGGCGGTGGGTAGGCGGGGCTATGTCCGGGGCGTAATCGCCGCACCCGGGGCACACCAGTGCCCCGTTGAGAGTCCGACTGCACGACGAGCAGTAGTCCATCAGGGATCTTTCTGTGCTGACTGCGTCGCCAGGGGTGCCGACGACCTGACCAAAATTCGCACGCGGGATCGGGCGGCGAGTAACGCTAACGGCACACCACGGTCTCGACGCGTAGACCATCTGACACTCCCGTGATGCTTATGTGTTGATTCCATGGTGATGGGCGCCGCAGTCCGGACATGTCATGGCGAATGCCCGATGAACCACTGGAGACGCTGGACTCGGCAACGCGCCCGACGGCCCTGCCAACCACTCCCCAAGCGACCCTGGTCCCGCCCGCGAGCGGATCGCCGCTTCCCCGGAACGCGCCATCGACCGCGGCAAGACGATCCGAGACCGATCGCCTTGCCGCCGCTGATGCCCTCACCCGGTGCGCCTTCACCGGAAGCCTCGACTAGCGACCCCGCACGTGATCGCGTGCCCGATCTCACCGTCCGGCATACGGAAGGCGCGCTCCAGTCCCCAGTCGCCAGTCGCCGACCGAGCGCTTCAGCTGGCCGGTGCAGCTGGCTCGCCCCGCCCGCCAGGCAGCCGCGTTGCAAGAGGGAACCCCAAGCTCAGAGCGCAGGATCGATTCCCGTTCACCCGCTCCATGACGAAGGCCCTGGTCAGAGACCAGGGCCTTGTCTGTTGTCTGGACCTCTCGCGGGTCGGCGTGCCCTCCACGTGCCCTAACTTGCGGAAGTGACCTGACTGGGCGGGGGCGCTGACGGGCCACGCAGGACGCCCGGACATGGATGCGACTCGAATGGCGAGACCGCCGCAGCGAAGAAAGCCGGAAAGATCGCCCTCGCCCGCATCGCCGCAGCATTCGCCTGACACCCCGTCACAGCTGCCGTTCAGGCACCACAGGCAGAGCAGCACAGGAGCCAACCTGGCCGACGTCTCTCAGGAGGTGCCACAAGACCCGACCCGGGGCTGCCCGGCAGCTCAGCCTGACAACACTGGATAGCGAGCGAGAACGTGGGGCCGGAGTCCAGTCATGGTCGAGCAGCAGCCGACAGCGCTGACGACGAGCCACCAGGCGACTGTCAGCCACCTTCGGCAATGGCTCACACACCCACCAGGGGTCTGCCGGCCCCACCGCGAAAGTGGCAGTCGCTTCAGGCGAGGACGACCGGCTCGCCGCTCAGCGCCACACCCGCCTGGCGCAGCTCGCCGATCGCAGCGCTGGTGGTGTCGGCGGCGACCCCAGCGGTGTAGTCGAGCAAGACGCGTACCGCGAAGCCCGCTCGTGCGCCGTCCAGCGCGGTGGCCTTCACGCAGTGATCGGTGGCGATGCCGACGACATCGAGATCGCTGACGTCGCGGGCACGCAGCCAGTCGGCCAGTGACGTGCCGTCCTCGGTCGAGCCCTCGAAACCACTCTTCGAGGCGGAGTACGTCCCCTTGTAGAAGACCTCGTCGACGGCCCCGGAGGTGGCGGCCGACGCGAAGTTCCGGTGGAACTCGCTTCCCGCGCTGCCAACGACGCAGTGCTCGGGAAAGGAGTCCCGGAAGTCCGGGTGCTCGGAGAAATGGCCTCCCGGGTCGATATGGTGGTCGCGGGTGGCGACGATATACGCGTAACTACCGTCGGCGCGTCCAACCAGGTCGGCGATGGCGGCGGCCCTGTCCGCGCCGCCCTTCACCGGAACACTGCCGCCCTCGCAGAAGTCCTTCTGCACATCGACGACGATCAACGCACGGCGCACGGCGAATCCTTTCCAGTAGGCGAATCCCTTGCCCGTATGGTCGCCCTCTCCGGCAGTGGGCAGACACAGCACTCGCCAGTCGCTCACCCAACTGGCGCCGAGACGACACCTGATACTCGTCAGCCGAGCACACGCTGCGCGGCCGTCTCCATCAGCGAGGGGCGCTCACCGGTGCCATTGAGCTGCGAGGCATTGACGAACCACACACGCACGACCAGAACAACGCGACGCACGACGCTCAGCACAGCCCTATGCACATCCGCGCGACCTGGGGCGGAACAAGGGAAGGTGGAGATCGCGTCCAGGGCTTTCGGGTTCTCCAGGGCGAAGGGCCACGACTTGGTTCGCCACGGAGAGTTCCCATGCCGTGTGCTATCAAGCCGCGATTGCTTGTGTGCAACCGCAGCGGCTCGTGGGGCCCGGCGGGGATCTGCTTCTCACCTCGCGCTGGTGGGTAGGGCCTGGTCATGGTCCTTGACATCCGTCATAGCGGCGATCCGGAGCGGGTGGTCCTGATACTGCCGGGGCTCACCTACACGCCGGCGAGGCCGTTACTGCACTACCTCGCCCGTGCGTTGCACGCGCGTGGCTGGACAGTCCAGGAGCTGTGGTGGGATCCGCCGGACCAGGACGAGCAGCGTCAGGCATACGTCGAACACCGGGCCACGGCAGCGCTGGAGAAAGAGGGCGCACGACACGTCGTGGTTCTCGCCAAGTGCCTGGGAACCCGGTTTCTTCCCACGGCCGTCCGATTGGGCATCCCGGGCATCTGGCTGACGCCGATGCTTGACGTTCCCGAGGTTGCCCAAGCGGTCAAGGTGTCAACCACACCCGCCCTCATGGTCGGTGGGACCCGCGATCCGCACTGGGACGCGGCAGCGGCCCGCGGAGGCAAGGCCCGGGTGCTGGAGCTGCCCGGCGCTGATCACGGCCTCGAAACACCAGGCGACGTCCAAGGCTCCCTGCTCGCCTTGGCCACCATCATCCGCGCCGCCGAAGACTTCACCGCCGGCCTGGCACCCTGACGCGCCACGTGGACGTTGCGGTTGCACCTCTCAGCGCTCCGGCAGTGTCCCCTGCGCCGAACGCGGTCTTGCACGGGATGCGGCGTCGCCAGCGTGTTGTCCGCGGCGGTTCCGCAACCGCGTTCAGTTGGCAGCCGGCACGTTGGAGGGACGTATATGGGTGAAGCCTCATCTGACATGGCAGTCGCACGGCAGCCGGAAGGCACGGCGCTGACAGACGGCGAGGCGGCGCTGGCCGCGGAGCTGGACGAGACCAGGACCGATGCAACTACCCAGTAAACATAGGGGTGTTATTTGGTGGGGAAGGTGCGGAGGACCAAACACGGGGGCGTGGACGATCAGTTCGGCGCGGCAGTTGCCCGGGCCGGCGGCCAGGGCAACTGCCACGTATGCGGCGGCGTCCTGGGCGTCGGGCAGCCCGCGCTCGGGAACGCGGGCGCCGGTGCGGTGCAGGGCGTCGATCCGGTCCACAGCAACCGTGCCTGGCAGCCGCGTCCCACTCCGCCGCAGCCTCGCGTTGTGGCCAACGAGGCCACGCCCATGCATCGTCCTCCGCGCCACTGAACTCGTCGGCTGCTGCCACATGAGGCGCCCCCCTTGTGCCTCGTCGTCCGCGCGTGGACCGGCGCACTGCCGAGCACCGGCACTCGGCGCTGGTGCATGCGTCCACGACTGGCCGCCGGGACTGCCCGGGGGGGGCGGTTCCGCGATGAGAATCGTGTCCTGTTCGAGGGCGTACCGGACGTCGTGGCCGTCCGCGTCCGGGCTGGCCGATGGCGTCGACGTCGCTCGCGCCCAGCAGGCGGTACATCCCGGCGCGTTCGCTCCTGGTGTAAGTCAAGCGCCTGGAGCGGAACTTGGTGTCGAGCGCCCCATCGGCATCCTTCCTGCACCTTCCCAACCCCATGAATGAGAAAAGGGAAGGAAAAAGAAGGCAGCGCAGTCAGCTCCGGGCGCGCTGTCCAGCGGGCCGGTTCCGCCCCCCGATCCCGCCCGCTTCCGACGGCGGCGTCCCCCCTGCCCAACCGCACACCCCCAACCGCGTCTCCCCTGGTCACGGAAGCGAACCCACGGCCGGCACCACCCCGCACGCCGCCAGCACCACCCTGCCGACGGGCAGCGAACACCCCCTACCTCACCACCTCACACCAACACACTTGAAATCTTTGGGACATTCACGCCGTCCGTGCACCAACTGCCCGCCGCCGGAAGGCTTTCGACCATTGACACCCGATGCGTGAGCCGCATAACTTCCTGCCCCAATCGGCCTGCCGAACAGAAGTTCCACCGGCATCACCGCCGGACTCTCCAACATCGGCCGTCCGTCATTTCAGGCTCCTTCCCCCCACACCCATGGGAGCCGCCCAAGCACCACGACCGCCCCCGGCGGCCGTCGAGCACGGGCTGCTGCCATACGCAAGGAGACTCCGTTGCGGACCTCGCCTGGATCCCCACCGCGCAGCCCCGGCGCACCCACCGCCGCACACCGGCCCCTGGCCACGGTCACCCCTGGTGCCGTCCCGGGAACCTGCCGACCCGCGCGATAGCCACGCACCCCGGTCCACTACGCCGCAGCCGTGCTGCGTACCACCGACCGGATCACCTGCTGAACTGCCGCTCCCGACAAGGCCGTTGAGAAACTTCTCGATACCGCAGGTCAGCAGTTCCGGCGGGTCCGCCTCAGCCACCGCGGTGCGACACGCATCGCAACGGTTTCGTACGAACCCCGGCCTCCCCGGCTGCACACTCTGGCGCCCGGCACCACCGGATCCCAAGCGCGTCCAGCCTCCCCGCCCAGTCAAGCTCCGCCGGCCGGCCCCGGCCGGCGGCCCGTGACCCGCACCGGGTCACAGAAAGTCCGTCCCTGAGGAGACACCCCCCACATGACCCCCTCGCACAAGAAGAAGACGAACACGAAAACCCGCGCCGCCATCGCCATGGCCGCCGCCGGCGCCGTCGCCGCCCTGTCCGCCGGCATCGCCTCGGCCTCAGGCACGTTCGACCCCCATGCCGACGCACACCACCACTTCGCGCTCGGCGCCAAGCTGCCGTCCGGCGGCAAGGCGAGCGCACTCTCGACGCACACCTCGGTCGTCTCCCGTCTCGCGGCCCTCTCACCGCACGAGGGCGGCGCGCCCGAGGGCGTGCCGGACAGCGTGGACCTGAGCCAGTACGCGATCGCCCCGGGCAATCAAGGCAGAGTCGGCTCCTGCGTGTCATGGGCCATCGACTACTCCGGCTACAGCATCCAGGAGAAGCAGCAGGGCATCTCCGACGGCCCGCAGGCCCCCATGTACACCTACGCCCAGATAGCCAAGGGCAACGACCAGGGCAGCACCCCGGACGATACGTTCAGCATCGCGGAGTCGCAGGGAGTCGACTCGAAGTCGGACTACACCCAGGGCGACTTCGACTTCACCACCCAGCCGACCGACGCCGAGCGCCAGAATGCCGCGCACTGGAAGCTGTCGGGCCACACCCAACTGCACACCGGCAACCAGATCCAGGCCGACGTGAAGCAGGCCCTCGCCGACGGCGAACCGGTCGCCATCTCCCTCCCGGTTCACCAGAGCTTCCAGGACATCACCCAGCAGACGGCGGCCGACTACTCGTACCAGCCCGGCGGCGCCGAGGACCCGGTCCTGGGCGGCCACGAGATCACCATCGTCGGCTACACCAGCCAGGGCGTCCGCGTCGAGAACTCCTGGGGCGGCAACTGGGGCGACGGGGGCTACATCAACCTGTCGTGGGACTTCCTGTCCAGCCAGGTCCAGGAGGCCAACGCCATCGGCAAACTCGTCAAGTAGTCCAGGCAGTTCCAGGCCGACGCCCGTGTGGGCGTGACCGATCCCTCCCCTGCCTTTCCCAGGCATACGGGGCCCGCGGCGGTGTCGCGGGCCCCGTACTGCTTCCGCTGCCCCAGAAACCGTCACATCCGCCCCGCCACCGGCCTCACGGCCCGCACGGGCAGAAGCCCCACCGGAGCACTCCGGCGGGGCGCGCCTCCGACGGCAGCCCCGTCCGTCGTTTCAGCAGGTCAGCACTACGCGAGCGCTGCACCACCGGCAGACGAAGAAGGCGATGGGATGGGGCACTTGATCCATCGACACTGACGTCGCCCGATCCACCAACGGTCATCGGGACGGACTGGCCAGGCAACGACCGCTTCCTCCGCTACGGCTTCCAATGCGTCTGGGGACTCAGTCAGCACGCGTGACCGCCATTGCGGCAGGTCACCGGCCCGCCCGGTTTATCTCCTCCGGTACAACCGGCCATGGAGTCGGCCGAGTCAAGGCCCACCGCAGCGGCAGTCACTTGGTGTGCCTGCCACTGCGGTGGCTTCCGTCTCACCACTGCTCCGAGAGCACCGCACTCTCCAGGGGGACTCTGGGGAGTGACTGGGCTGTTGGGGAGCGTGTGGGGTGGATCGGCTGCCTAGCGCGGCAAGTACCCGAAAGACGCTGAGAGGCACGTCTGCGCAGGTCAGCTGCGTTCCGAGTCGGATCGTCGCAGGTCCAGGCCACTGCCTGGGTCACTACGTCACGAAGTTCAGCGGTGATGCCTGTGGCACCACCGGGGAATCGGCCCGATGTTGGCGATGTTGCGCGACCACGTATAGCGGCCATCGCGGAGCTTGTACCAGCGCGGATTGCCCCGGACGTTCCGGCCGTTCACCTTGCAGACAATGGTGACGACCCTGCCGTGACGAAGTTCGCCCACCACCTTGTAGTGGGTCGATGGACCAGTGCGCACCGGCGCACCGGTCCTGGCGACAACGCGGCCCTTGTAGGGACCATGGCTGGCCACGGTGGCCGAAGTCGGTCCTGCGGCGGCGGCCGTCCCGCTGCCGAGGACGCCACAGAGGAGCCCTGCGCTGGCCAGAACGGCGGCGCTCCGGCGGATCTGAGACAGGTACTTCATGACCTTCCTCCCGATCACAGATATGGCTGTTCGGTGCGAAATTCAGACTTCCCGAAACAGACCACCCAGACCAGAATCATTCGCCGAATTCATCATCACGACGGATGTAGCGAACAAATGACCTGCGCCGATCACGCCATACGGCACACCACGGTCATCCGGCAGGGCCAGCCGCCCTCCGGAGTCGCAACGGGCTTCCGGCTTCCTCTACTCCAGTACGTCGGGGGCGGGACGCGATGGTGCAGTTCAGCTCTGATCAACCTGAGCGATCGAGGCGTAGTACGCCGCGCATGTCGCGTCCAACGCGGTGGAGCCGGGCACGCCGGCGAGGTGGTGAACACGGGCCATGAGGATGAAGGCTAGCCATCCCTAAGTGCTAGGGCGGGTGCTTCGACGTGTCCTCCATGGTCTGTTGACGCCCGGTCGGCCAGGAGAGTGTGCCGCGGTGCCGCACGGGGCCGGCGGCTACTGTCCGCCGACCCCTCTTACCGTCTCCTACCGTCGACCCGTGCCGTCATGTCCCGCCGTCAGAAGACGAACGGTCCCGGGGACTGCGGCGACGTGGCGTTGCAGGTCGCGGTGATGCCCAGCACCACCACCTGAAGCGACGAGCCTGCCAGCTGGTCGCCCGATGCGACGGTGCCGGTGAGCGGCCCGGTGGAGACCGCGCTACCGGCCGGGATCGCCGGGTTGGAGCTGCCGCTGAACACTGTCGTGTCCGAGCCGTTCTTGGTCAGCGTGAGCTTCGACGTGACCGAGTTCGCCCCGAGGTCTATGGGCGACGTGATCGCCGACGTGGACACGCTGATGGTCGCGTCCGTGCCGTTCTGGGCGGCGGTGAGCGTGGCCGTACCGGAGCCGTAGCTACCGCAGTCGAACGAGAGGGTCGCGGTATCCGGTGTCACCGCGGCCGACGCCGGGGCCATCGCGAGGGTGCCCGCGAGGGCGATGCCGACGCCGAGTAACGAGCCGATGCCGAGCTTGCTGTGTCTCATGGGAGTCCGCCTTTGTGAGGGGATGCCAATTGAGGCACGCACCCCTGAAGAGAACAAGGCAGACACTCATGATTTTTGGCGTGTCTATGCCAAATGGCCGAAGGGGCCTGACCCCGGATCGGCGCCGGGCCAGGCACACAGGGCCTTGACTTGCGGCTCCCGTGCCACCGCCTGCGCCGGCAGTGGCCTTGCGTCGGCGCACGCTGATGATCGCGCCCGCGCCCGCCGCCATCGCCACGCCGCCCACCAGGGCGATCGTCGGCAGCGCGGACGACGAGCCGGTCTCGGCCAGATTGCCCTTTGCCGAGGTCTCCTTGACGCCACCCTGCGGCGCGGAACCGCGCAGCGGCATCGACTGACGGAGGTGCGGTCTGAGCGAGCCAGAGGGCCGCGCGGCAGGCAAGCGCCCTGGTCAGGACCCTGGCCGGGGCGCTTGTGGCTCATCGGCCCGCTTGCGCGAGTGGCGCGTCAGCCCTGCTTCAGATGCCGTCCACCTCGGCCACCGTGAACGGCTGCGGCGTCCCCTGGCCCATCGGGCCGCCCTTGTCGAACTGGGAGCGGACGACGAGCGTTCGGCCGCCGCTGTGGACCATCGTGGTGGGGATCTGGAGCGTCGGGTCGGTGATGCTGCGCTCCCTACGGGCGGACCCGCCGTCGTCGCCGACCTTCCACCGGCTGATGGTGTTGGTCATGTTGTGGACGACCCAGAGGGTGTTGCCCCGCATTTCGAGACCGTCACCGTGCAATACGTCTCCGCCGTGCAGGGTGACTCGGCGGACCGCGCCGGACGTCAGGTCGACGCGGTAGAGGGTGCCTGCGGTCATGTCGACGGTGAGCAGGTAGCGGCCGGAGGGGTCGGCCACGATTCCGTTGAGCGTGACGGTGCCGGCCGGGACCGAGGGGAGTACACGGGTCAGGTCGTAGGCCGCGGTCAGCTCGGCACGTCCGCCGTGCGCTGCGGCCCGTACCAGCTGCCCCGGCGTGACGCGGTACAAGACGCCCCGATAGCTGTCGGTCAGATACGCGCTGCCGTCCGGGGCGATCGCCAGGTCGTTGACGAACGACTTGGCGCCCCCCGTCACGTCGAAGCGGGCGATGAGCTTCCGGTCGTGCAGGTCGTAGACGGCGACGCCGGCGGTCGAGTCGATGACCCACAGCCGGCCGGCCCGGTCGACCTTCAAGCCGTTCGCGGTGGTACGCCCGTCGGTGCCGGACGGCAGGAAGATCCGGGCGGCGTGGTGCCCGGGCGTCGCCTGGTAGACGGCGCCGGTCGCGTACGAGCCGACGTAGATGTCGCCGGTGCGCGGGTCGGCGGCGATTCCTTCCGGGTAGACGCGATCGCCGGGCAGGTCGTACGCGGTAGAGACGCGGGCGCGGGGCTCGTGCCTGGTGGCGGTGCCCGTGGACGGTGGAGTGTCTGTGGGCCGGGCGCTCGCGGTGGCGGCCAGCGGCACGACGACGGCCGTCAGGGCCAGGGCGGCCGAAGCGAGAGCGCGGCGGGTGGTCGTTCGGGACATGGGTGGGTGCCTCCCCGTTCACGGCGCCTGCGGGTGTGCCCCTCAGGCGATCGAATGAGTACGAACTTAAGTTAGGACTCTAACGATCGTCAAGACACTAATCTTCGCGTGGATACTAATTGCCGGGTGAGGTCTTCCCTGCTATATGGCCGTTACGATGCGGGGATGACGTCCATGCCCGTGTCCGAGCGCCTCGGCTCCTCCATCAAGCGCGCCGAGCAGGCCCTGAACGGCGCCAAGCACGCGGCGCTGAAGCCGGCCGGCCTGACGGTCCCGCAGTACGCAGCCCTGCTGCACAGCTCCGAGCGACCCGGCATCTCGGCCGCCGCTCTGGCGCGGGCGTGCGGAGTGACACCACCCACGATGAACACGGTGCTGAAGAACCTCCAGGAGCGCGGCCTCATCGAACGCACCCCGCACGAATGGCACAAGAACATCCTGGAGATCCGACTCACCGACGAGGGCCACGCCGTCATGGAGAACGCCGACGCGCGGGCGGTGCGGGTGGAGCGGGCGCTGGCCGCCGAGTTCACCGACGAGGAAAGGGCGGCGTTGGTCGACCTGCTCGGCCGGTGCGCCGCCCTGCTGGATTCCGTGCGGCCTGCCTGAGTCACTCGAGTGACGTACCTGGGCTGCCGGCCATGGTCGGCAGCGCGGGGCCACTGCCCTCTGAGGTGGCGGGTGTTGAGGTAGCCGTCGGAGCCGTCGGGGTGCTCTTCGCCTGGTGCGGTGCAGCAGGCCAGGCAGCCTCGGACCTCAACTCTTCGTCGGGACAGGCATCGGGCCTCAACTCTTCTTCGGGACAGACATCGGGCCTCAACTCCTCTTCAGAACAGGCATATTGAGACTCGGCAGGCCGACGGTGTCTGTCAGTGCCCTGTCCTAGGCTCCCCCCATGAGCCCCCTGCCCTACGGCGAAGACCCAGTCCGCGTCACCCACCTGCGCCAGTCCGTCACCCAGATCACCCGCATACACCCGCCCGCTCCGGCCCGCTACGACTGGCGCACCATCACCCAGGCACCCGCCCACGACCCCGTACGCGCCCGGCAGGTCGTGAACGAACTGAGCACCGTCGCCGGCGTGGTGGAGGAGTTTGCTCCGATGCGCCGCGCAGACATCGGCCACCCGCGGCTCCTGGAAGACCTGGACTACGTGACCGTCGGCTGCTGGGGGACCGCGGTACAGATCACCGACCCCGCACTCGGTGAAGACGGCATCACGTCTTTCAACCTCGACATCGAGTTCGACGCACAGGTCAAGGACCATCCCGACGCACGCATCATCGGCGTCTGCGAGATGTCCTTCTCCGAGACCTACGCCAAGTACCTCGTCCATGTCCCCGGTGCACCCCGCGTCAGCGCGGACGGCTGGGACGACATGGACCTCACCGGAGACCCCACACGCACCCTCCGCGCCATCGGGATCACTCCTGGAGATCCCGCCACCTCGGACATCTCCCGCTACGACCTGGAGAACTTCATCTGGAGCGACTACGTGAACGCCCTCGCCTGCGGCCTCTACGTCCCCCTCGTCAACGAGAAGCTGACGGTGTCCGTCTTCAAGGTCACCCGCTCCGAGGACACCCAGGACGCCATCGAAGATGTCTGGCACCGCGACTGATCGGACCGGCCACGACAGCGGCGTGGCGGCGAGGCTCCGCCAACAATCACCGGCCGCTCCCGCCGCCGCCCCGCAATCCTCCGGGCCCAGGCACAGCCCTGACCAACGTCCCCAGAACTGGCAACGTCCAGGTCGGCCCGCATCGGCCGACCTGGACGTGACCGGGTGATCAGACGAGGTCGAACCGGTCGAGGTTCATCACCTTGTCCCACGCCCCGACGAAGTCGCGCACGAACTTCTCCTTCGCGTCGTCGCTCGCGTAGACCTCCGCGACGGCACGCAGCTCGGAGTTCGAGCCGAAGACCAGGTCAGCGCGGGTACCGGTCCACTTGACCGCACCGCTCGCGTCACGGCCCTCGAACTCGTCCTGCGCCGAGGACGTCGACTTCCACGTCGTGCCCAGGTCGAGCAGGTTGGCGAAGTAGTCGTTCGTCAGCGTGCCCGGGTTGTCGGTGAGGACCCCTTGCTTGGACTGCCCGTGGTTGGCGCCCAGGACGCGCAGACCGCCGACGAGGACGGTCATCTCGGGGGCGCTCAGCGTCAGCAGGTTCGCCTTGTCGAGCAGCAGGTACTCGGCCGGCAGGCGGTTGCCCTTGCCGACGTAGTTGCGGAAGCCGTCCGCGGCCGGCTCCAGCGCGTCGAACGACTCGACGTCCGTCTGGTCCTGGGCGGCGTCCACGCGGCCCGGCGTGAACGGCACCTCGACGTCGAAGCCGCCGTCCTTCGCCGCCTTCTCGACGGCCGCGCTGCCCGCGAGCACGATCAGGTCGGCCAGCGAGACCTGCTTGCCACCCGCGGAGTTGAAGGACCCCTGGATGCCTTCAAGCGTGCGCAGCACCTGCCCCAGCTCGTCCGGGTTGTTGACCTCCCAGTTGCGCTGCGGCTCCAGGCGGACGCGGGCGCCGTTGGCACCGCCGCGCTTGTCACTGCCGCGGAAGGAGGAGGCCGAGGCCCAGGCGGTCGAGACCAGCTGGGAGACCGTGAGGCCGGAGCCGAGGACCTGCTCCTTGAGGGAGGCGATGTCCGCGGCGTCGATCAGCTCACCGGTGCGCGCCGGCAGCGGGTCCTGCCACAGCAGCACCTCGGAGGGGACCTCCGGGCCCAAGTAGCGTACGACCGGGCCCATGTCACGGTGCGTCAGCTTGTACCAGGCACGGGCGAAGGCGTCCGCGAACTCCTCCGGGTTCTCGTAGAAGCGCCGGGAGATCGGCTCGTAGATCGGGTCGAAGCGCAGCGAGAGGTCGGTGGTGAGCATCGTCGGGAGGCGCTTCTTCGACGAGTCGTGCGCGTCGGGGATGATCGCCTCGGCGTCCTTGGCCACCCACTGGTTGGCGCCGGCCGGGCTCTGGGTCAGCTCGTACTCGTACTCGAAGAGGTGCTTGAAGAAGTCGTTGCCCCACTGGGTCGGGGTGCTGGTCCAGGTGACCTCCAGACCACTGGTGATCGCGTCGGCGCCCGCTCCGGTGCCGTACGAGCTCTGCCAGCCGAGGCCCATCTGCTCCATCGGGGCGCCCTCGGGGTCCGGGCCGACGTTGTCCGCCGGGCCGGCGCCGTGGGTCTTGCCGAAGGTGTGGCCACCGGCGATCAGGGCGACGGTCTCCTCGTCGTTCATCGCCATGCGGCGGAACGTCTCACGGATGTCGCGGGCCGCGGCGATCGGGTCCGGGTTGCCGTTGGGCCCCTCGGGGTTGACGTAGATGAGGCCCATCTGGACCGCGCCGAGCGGGTTCTCCAGCTCGCGGTCACCGGTGTAGCGCTCGTCGCCGAGCCAGGTGTTCTCGGGACCCCAGTAGACGTCCTCCTCCGGCTCCCACACGTCCGCACGGCCACCGGCGAAGCCGAAGGTCTTGAAGCCCATCGTCTCCAGCGCGACGTTGCCGGTGAGGACCATCAGGTCGGCCCAGGAGATGTTCTTGCCGTACTTCTTCTTGACCGGCCACAGCAGACGGCGGGCCTTGTCGAGGCTGGCGTTGTCCGGCCAGCTGTTGAGCGGCGCGAAGCGCTGCTGACCGGCACCGGCGCCACCGCGGCCGTCGCTGATCCGGTACGTACCGGCGCTGTGCCAGGCCATCCGGATCATGAGCGGGCCGTAGTTGCCGAAGTCTGCGGGCCACCAGTCCTGCGAAGTGGTCAGCACCTCGGCGATGTCCCGCTTCACGGCCGCGAGGTCCAGGCTCTTGAACGCGTCGGCGTAGTCGAACTCCGCACCGAGGGGGTTCGCCACCGCCGGGTTCTTGGCGAGGATCTTCAGGTTGAGCCGCTCCGGCCACCACTGGCGGTTTCCACCGCCCTGCGTCGGGTGCGCGGCGCGCCCGTGAGCGACCGGGCAGCCGCCTGCGCCCTCCGTCGTGGCGTCTACGGCCTGTGCGTCATTGATCTCAGACATGGGAACCCTTCCGGATGAGGCGGATCACCGTGCTCAGCAACCGCCGGCAGTGGAACAGTCGGGAACATTCGGGGCGCAGAGCCCAGTTGGACGACCTTGGTCTCGTCAACGGTCTCGTCGACCGGGAAACCGTTGTCGTCGGGTGCGGTCGGGCAGGGGCCGCGCCGACCGCGCGATCGACGCCGTCGCGGCCGGTTCGATGCCGGCCGGTTGGACGCCAGCCGGTTCGATGCGGCGGATGGGTCCGGCCGCGGCGAGCGGGTGGCGGGCCCCTACGAGGCTTGGTGGCAGACATGGCCTACGTGACCGCAACCCCGGAGGCGATCGCCTCGACGCCGAAGTGGTAACCGTCCAGGCGCCGGCGCCCCACGCGTGGACGATGCGCTCGGGCCGCCGAAGCTTGCCGGCTCGCGGTTGTGACTGTCCGCGACCGGCGCAACAGGATTCGGTGGTGAGCGGATCCCTCTGGTGAACCGTCACGTGCTTTTCCCTGCGATTGTCTCGTCCCTTGGCTACCACCGGAACCGATCCTACGATGGACCGGATCCAAGTCAATATGGCGACCAGATCCGTACGAATTCTTTCGCCAGACGTTGCAATGTGAGGCTGGTGACCATGAGTGACCTGCTGGAACGGCTTCGCCGACGCGGCTGGCGGATGACCGCCCAACGCCGGGTCGTCGCCGAGGTTCTCGACGGCGAGCACGTCCACCTCACCGCGGACGAGGTGCTCGCGCGTGCCGCCGCCCGGCTGCCGGAGATCGCCCGGGCGACCGTCTACAACACCCTCGGTGAGCTCGTCTCGCTCGGCGAGGTGATCGAGGTGACCACCGACGGCCGCGCCAAACGCTACGACCCGAACGCACACCGTCCGCACCATCACCTGGTGTGCTCGCGCTGCGGCGCCATTCGCGACGTCCGCCCCGGCGGGGACCCCCTGGCCGATCTGCCCGCCTCCGAGCGGTTCGGCTTCACCGTCTCCGGCGTCGAGGTGACCTACCGGGGCCTGTGCCCCGACTGCACCTGAGCCGGCCCGAGCCCCCTCACTTCCTCACTCCCCTGCTCCCCCATTGATCACCGGCGGCTCGTCATCGCATGGACGCGTCACCACCCGGGCGTGCGGTGGGGCACTCACACGTCGGTGCTCGCACGTCGGTGCTCGCACGTCGGTGGTCGTTCATCGTTTGCGCGCCAGCGTCACCCCGTCCCGCACCGGCAGCATCACCGACTCCACTCGCTCGTCGCCGACGATCAAGTCGTTCAGCCTGCGCATCGCGACATGGTGTTCCTCCTGGTAGGCGGGGTCGAAGACCCGACCGCCGAGGAAGACGTTGTCCAGCACGGCCAGGCCGCCCGGGCGCATCCGCTGGATGATCTCTTCGTAGTAGGCGGGGTAGTTCGCCTTGTCCGCATCGATGAAGGCGATGTCGATGACCGGCTCCTTCGGCAGAGCCCGCAGGGTGTCGATGGCCGGACCGAGCTTCAACTCGATCCGGTCGGCCAGACCGGCCCGTTCCCAGGCCGGGCGGCCGACCGAAGTCCACTCGTCGCTGACGTCGCAGGTGAGCAGCCGGCCGTCGTCGGCCAGGCCCCGTGCGATGCAGAGGGCCGAGTAGCCGGTGAAGGTGCCGACCTCCACGGCGAACCGGGCGTTCACCAGGCGGGTCAGCATCGTCAGTAGCGCCCCCTCGTCGTGCGAGACCTGCATCGTGGACGCGTTCCCGGTGGCTTCCCGCGTCGTGACGGCCAGTTCCTGGAGCACCTCGTCGGGCGGGGTGCAGTGGGCCAGTAGATAGTCGTCCGCCACCGGGTCGAGGACTGTCAGGTCCCCTCCCATCACAGGCTCGATCCAGTCGACACTCAGGTCCTCCTGGGTGGCGAAGCGTACGAGGTGGCGGGCGATCACGTCCTGGACGTGGGCCAGCGCATCGGTGTCTGCGGCGGTGGCGATCAGGCTCAGCCCGTCAGGCGTGGCACGGAGCACGCAGGTCCCGGTGCCGAGTCGGACGGTTCCCCGGCCGTCGCCGGTGAGCTGGGTGGTGGCCTTGTGGCCCAGGTGGGAGAGGAGTTGCTTGAGGTAGCGGCCAGGGCGGTCGGTGGCGACCAGGGCCGTCGATAGGGGCATGCGAGTCCTTCCAGACAAAGAAAGCGTCGAGAATCATCAACACTTGACTGCGGGGATTCTGCTGGCCATCCGAGTCGCTTGTCAAAGCGTCGAGGATTATGGACACTTGCGTGCATGTCAGATGCCCAGCCCGAGCCCCTGGTGCTCAGCTCGCCCGATCAGTTCAAGGCACTCGGGCATCCCGTCCGCCACCGCATGGTCAACGCACTGCGCCAGCGGCCGGCCACGCTGCGCCAGCTGTCCACGGCGCTGGGCTTGGCCAAGGGGACGATCGGCTACCACGTGCGGGTACTGCGTGAGGCCGGCCTCGTCCGCCTGTCGGAAACCCGGCACGTGCGCGGCGGCACGGAGCAGTACTTCGCGCTGGTGAGCCACGCCTTCACCTTCGACGAAGACGTCCAGGGCGGCCCCCAGTTCCTGATCAATGCCGCGCTCGGCGAGATGCTGCCCGCCCGCCCCGGCCAGGCGGAGCACACCGTGCTGCGCCATCTCTGGCTCTCCTCCGACGAGGCCCACGCACTGGCCGCCCGGCTGCGCGAACAGGCCGCCGAGCCGCACACGATCGACAGCTCCCGCGGCGAACCGTATGGCCTCCTGGTCAGCCTCTTCCCGGCAGACATCCCCACCCTGGGTCGCGATGCCGCCGCACCCGTACCCGACGAGGCCGGCTGACCGACCGCACGCTCCCCAGCCCCCTCGCGGACGCTCCGCGTTGTGGCGCGCCCTCGGCAGTGCGCAGCGCACCCGGGGCGGACGCCCCTTCCGCGGCTCCGGCCGGGCCGAGCCGTACGCGCGGGCGTGGGCGCGGGCGGTGACCAAGTAATGCACGCGACTCCTCGCTGGGGTGCGGCGACGAGCAACTCCACGACGCGCGCGATAAGCGCCGAACCGCCCACCCCCGCGCGGCAGACACTTCCCACCTCTCGCGATAGACACTGTCTACCCCTCGTGGTAGACAGTGTCTATGGAATCCGAATCCGACTCCCTACGCGAGCGCTTGGTCGACGTCGGCGTGGAACTGGTGACCGCCCAGGGGAGCGCCGCGCTCGGACTGCGGGAGATCGCCCGCAGGGCCGGCGTCTCGCACGGGGCGCCGCGCCGGTACTTTCCCACCCACCACTCGCTGCTCAGCGCCATCGCCCGACGCGGCTACGCCGAACTACAGGCCCGGTTCGACGCCGCCGTCCAAGGTCCGGCCACACCGCGCGAACGGCTGGCAGCCCTCGCGACGGCCTATGTGACCTTCGCCGTCGAGAACCGCGGCATGTTCGAGCTGATGTTCCGTCACGACCTGCTCGACAGTGCGGGGCAGGCAACAGACCAGCCTCAACTGCGGGAAACGACACTGCCGTTGTTCCGGGGGCTCGTCGCGTTGGTCGCCCGGCACCAGGCACACGATGCCGTCGACCGCGTCGGCGAAGGCAGTGAGCCTGCCGTGATCACCGCCGCGCTGTGGTCGAACGTGCACGGCATCGCCCAGCTGTGGACGTGGGGCAGCCTCCCGCTGATGCTGGACGCCCCACCAAGGGACCCGGACCGCCTCGCCGAGCTCGTCGGCGCGGCACTGGACGCGCACCTCGGGCCGGCCCCACGATGACCGCCCCCGCACGCCCCCGTCTCGCGCTGGCAGCCAGCGTCGCCGGGGCATGTGTCGTCGCGTTGGACGGCACCGTGCTGATGACTGCGCAACCCCGTCTGAAGCGCGAGTTGGCGGCGAGCATGACGCAGGTTCAGTGGGCCAGCACCGCCTACCTGGTTGCGGTCGCCGCACTCCTCGTCGTCGCCGGACGCCTGGGCGACCGCTACGGACACCAACGCACGCTCATCACCGGGTTACTGGGCTTCGCGGCGGCCTCGGCGGGCATTGCCGTCGCCCCCTCCATCGGATGGGTGATCGGCCTGCGCGCCCTCCAGGGCACCTTCGCCGCGCTGCTCCAGCCGGCCACGCTCGCGCTGCTGCGCATGACCTACCCGGCGGACCGGCTCGCCCGGCCGGTAGCCGTCCGTACCGCCGCCATCGGCCTCGCCTCGGCGCTCGGCCCGGTCCTCGGAGGGGCTCTCGTAGCGCAGTTGGGCTGGCGCTCGGTGTTCCTGGTGAACGTCCCCCTCGCGCTCGGCACCGTCGCGCTGTGCCGCGCGGCGCGCATCCCGCCCGTCACACGCCGAAGGGAGGAGGGGCAGTTGGACCTGACGGGTGCGGTGCTGCTCGCGCTGGCGCTCGCCGCGTTGGTCGCGACGCTCACCGAGGGCCCCTCCCGCGGTTGGACGGCCCCGTCCACCCTGCTGGGCTGCACCGCGACCGCGAGCGTCGCCGTCGCGGTGGTGCTCCACGAACGGCGCGCAGGCCATCCGATCGTGCCCCGCGCGGTGACCCGGTCCAGGACCGTGGTCGCCTCCACCACGGTGCTGCTGCTCACGGCGGCGGGAGTCTTCGGCACCCTGTTCGCGGCCACCTTCTACTTCCAGGGCCAACTGGGTCTCGATCCCCTCGCCAGCGGCCTCCGCGCGCTCCCGCTCACCGGGGCCATGCTCGTGGGTGCCCCTCTCGCGGGCGCCGCGTTGAGCCGCATCGGGGCGCGCCGCACCACCGTGGTCGGTGTGTTCCTGACAGCGCTCGGTATCGCCGTCCTCTCCGCCCTGAGTCCCTCCAGCGGGTGGGTGGGCCCGGTGGGCTTCACCTCCATCGGGGCCGGCTTCGCGGCCGTCATGGTCACCGCCACCAGTACCACCGTCGGCGACGCCCCCGCGCACTACGCCGGAGCCGTCGGTGGCCTCAAACAGACCGCCAACAACATCGGTTCCACGCTCGGCATCGCGATGGTCGCCGGCGTCGTGCCACCCGCAGTGGCTGCCGCTGGTACGCATCAGACGGACGCAGTGGCCGCCGTGGCCGCAGTGGGGATGCCCATGCTCATCATGGCTGCTCTCACGGGCGCGGCTCTCCTGCCCGCGCTCCTCCTGCCTTCCCCCCTGCCTTCCCCCCTGCCTGCCCTCTTGCCTTCGCAGCAGCCCGCGCCTGCGGGGGCGGGCGAGCCACCGGTGAAGCCCGCCTGGACACGGCATTCCCCCGGGGCCGCTCACGCTGGTGCCCGCGACGCACCGCAGCCGGGAAAGCATGAACGTTGAGGGCCGGACACCGCGTTGCAGGCCCGACCGAACGAGTGCCTGGGGTCAGCCGCCGAGGAGCAGCCTCTCCAACGCTGCCCGGGCCCGGGCGTCGGACTCGGCGCGGGCGGCGATGGCCTCCGCCAGCTCCCGCACCCACTCGTCCAGGGCCACCGGGCGCCGGGACAGGATCACACCCCGCACCTCCTTGCAGACTTCGCCGCTCGGCCGGCCGCCGGAGAGGTTGAGCACCAGCCGCTGCTCGCCCAGCGAGACGTCCAGCCGGGCCACCCTGCCTTCCCGGCCGGCCAGCCGGTCGGCCATGCCGCGCTTGCGCTCGACCGCCACCGATCCCGGCGGCAGCGCGTCCGCCAGCGTCCCGGTGAGCACCTGGGCGTACACCTCAAGATCGGCGGCGTCCCGGCGCAGTGCGGCGGCGAGGAGTTCGACGGAGGCGGGATCGTCGCCGGGCTCGGACGGCACGGGGTGGTGGGAGGACATCGGCGTGGCGGCCTTTCGTTGCGGTCCGGGGGCATCAGAGGTGCGTGCTTGAGCGTGCTTCAGCCGTCCAGGCTCAGCACCATCGTCGGACGCTCGATGACATGGTCGTCGCGCAGCGGCCGCACGGCCGTGCCGATGGCGAAGAACTCCGTGGTGTGCCCGCCCCAGCGGTGGTTGTGCGAGTTGAGCTGGACGCCGACGATGCCCTCTGCGTGCAGTTCCTCCGCCTCCCGCTGCATCCGCTCCATGGCCAGCTCCCGCGCGTCGTACAGGGCCTGGGTGAACGGTTCGATCTCCACGTTCTTGCCGATGTTGGAGAACATCGAACCGATCTTCTGGTGGGCGATGTGGTAGACGCAGGTGCCCATCACCATGCCCAGCGGGGCGTACCCGGCACGGACCAGGGTCCAGAAGTCCTGTCCGCTCAGGTCCGAGGTGAACGGCGCTCCCTTGGCGTTGCGCCAGCTGCCGTTGCCGCCGGGCGCGGGCGCGTCGGCCTTGACCGCGGTGCCGATGGCGATGAACTCGGCGATGTCGCTGCCGAACTCCCGTGCCTCGACCGAGAGCCGTACGCCCACGATGCCGTCCGCACCGAGCTGCGCCGCCTCGGCCTCCATCCGCGTCATGGCCAGCTCCCGGGCGTGGTACATGGCCTGGCTCAACGTGGTGAGCTCTTGGTTCTTCCCCCAGCGGCCCAGCTGGATGCCCACGTGGTAGATGGAACTGCCCAGTACGAGGCCGAGAGGGCGGAACCCCGCCTCGCGCACGAGCAGGAACTCGTTGACCGACAGGTCACTGGTGAAGAGCGACCCCGGCTTGCCCGGCTGGAGATCGGCCAGCCGCCGCATGGCATCGGCCGGTACGCCCTGGGCTGTCGGGTCGGTGGCGGTCATGAGCGGTTCCCCTCGTGGAAGTGCCTGGTGATGACGGACGGGCGGTGATGGGCTGCATGCAGCGGTACGTCACGTGGAACGCGCACGGCGCCGGTTGGGATCCAACGACATCATGGTCAGCGTGCGCGGCGGCTCCTGGCGCACGGTGAACCCGGCCACCGCGGTGCCGACCAAGGTGGCCTCGGCGACATGGTCCTTCTGGTCGGAGTCGTTGTTGCCGCTGCGCGCTCTGACGCAGCTCTCCTCCCATATCCGCAGCCGACTGTCGCCCAGCACCACGCCGTCCGCTCCGGTGTGCCACGCCTGCTCGCCGATCCGTTCGCGAGCGTCATGGCGGGTCGCCGCGACCAGATTGCTCCAGCCGGTGACCTCCTGATTGCCGGCCCCGATCCAGTTCTGCCGCCGTGTCGTCCAGTCATCGTGGCGGGTGCCGATGGCGAGCCCCACCAGAAGCTCGACCGGCACCCAGCCCGCGGCGATCAGCTTGGCGAAACCCTGACCGTCCAGATGCGTGGTGAACGGACGCTTCGGCCGCACCTCCCCCTGGGCCCGTACGGCGGTGCCTATCACCTGGAATTCGAAGCAGTTCGGAGAGGACGGGAACGGCGCCATGGTGAGGTCGGCGGCGACCACGCCGTCGCCGCCCAGTACGGTGCACTCCGCCGTCATCCGCGCGAGCGCCGCATGCCGGGCCGCCAGCAGCACATCGACCAGCGACTTGGAGGCGGCGCCCTGTCCGGAGACGGCGACCGGTGCGGGCTCCGCGCCGCGCCCGGACCAACGGGCGGACCGGTAGCCGCAGTCGTAGTAGCGCCGGGAGATCCCGCTGCCGGCCACGTGGTACACGGCCGTGCCCAGGACCTGCCCGACCGGTTCGAAGCCCACGGATCTGATCGCGGCGAACTCGCCCGTCGACAGTGCCGAGGACCAGGTGCCCCGCCGCCGTGCCTCGGCCGTACGCGCCGCCGCCACCGGCGGCAGCCCTCCTGCGATCCACTCCCCGCTCATGGACACCCACCCCACTCCGTTCCCCCGGGACGAGCCCCGTTCCTCCCGGGACGGGCCCTGTCAAAACGAGTCTAGGGCGCGGGTCTGACAGCAGGGGGTGGGGGGAGGGAAGAACTCCCCCCAGGCCGCCGTAAGCAGCCGGCGGACCGGGCACCGGCCGCCGGCCGACCCTGCACCTGCGGCGATTGCCTTTACGAAGTCCTCGGCGGTCGACGTTCCCCACGTTGCCCTACGGGCGAAGAGTCGTCCGCGCCAAACGCCTTGTGCATGGCAAGGTGAGGCCATGTGCGGTCGATTCGTTGCCACCCGCAACCCACAGGACCTGACCGGCCTCTTCCACATCACCCAGTGGGATCCGGCGGACATCATCGCTCCGAGTTGGAACGTGGCGCCGACCGATGAAGTGTGGACCGTGCTGGAGCGCCTGGATCGCGATACGGGGGCTGTGGAGCGGCAGTTGCGGGCGCTGCGGTGGGGGTTGGTGCCGTCCTGGGCGAAGAGCCTGAGCGTCGGCTCGAAGATGATCAATGCACGGGTGGAGACGGTGCACGAGAAGCCGGCCTACCGCCGCGCATTCGCCAAGCGGCGCTGTGTGCTGCCGGCGGACGGCTTCTACGAGTGGCAGGCCATCCCGGCCCACGAGGGGGCGAAGCCTCGGAAGCAGCCGTACTTCATCAGCCCCGAGGACGGGCAGGTGATGGCGCTGGCGGGCCTGTACGAGTTCTGGCGCGACCCCGGCGTGGCGTCGGACGACGATCCTGCGGCGTGGTGGGCGACCTGCACCATCATCACCACCGAGGCCACCGACGCCGCCGGCCGCATCCACCCCCGTATGCCCCTGGCCATCGCGCCGGACCACTACGACGCCTGGCTGGACCCCGCGCACCACGACAGCGACGAACTCCGGGCCCTGCTGACCACTCCCGCGAACGGGAACCTCAACACCCGGGCCGTCGGCGCCGCGGTCAACAACGTCCGCAACAACGGCCCTCACCTGCTCGACCCACCCCTCCCCGCGGGCTGACAGCCTCGCCGAGTGACGACGCCGCCATCCCGCACGGCGCCACCACCGGCCTCATCGGGCCGACCGGCCCGTCGCCCGGGCACCCTCAGTCCGCGCTGCCGGACACGGTGCGCAGATCGATGTCCCATGCCAGTTGAGGGACCAGGGTGTCGTCACCGGGGCGCTGGGGGGAGGGTCCCCGGCCGGTGCGCGGCGGGGTGCGGGTGCCGCGGGAGATCTGCCCGCTGACGGTGGTGTTGTGCTCCACGCGTGGGCGGCGGTGCGCCTCGTAGAGAGAGAATGCGCTGTCCAGGTCGGGCGTGTCCCGCAGGGACTTGGCGAGGATGACGGCGTCCTCCAACGCCATCGAGGCGCCCTGGCCCGTCGCTGGGGATGCCGCGTGTGCGGCGTCACCGATGATCAGCGTCCGGCCGGAGCGCCAGGGGGTGCCGGCCGGTAGTTCGGTGGCGTTGGTGGCCATGATGTCGTCGGTGGAGGCCGCGACGATGTCCGCCGCGGGGGTGGCGTCCTTGCCCAGCAACTGGACGAGTTGCTCGCGCCAGCGGGAGGGCGTGGGGTGCGCGAACTCGTCGGCGGAGATGACCCGACCGCTGACGCGGGCGAACCAGTAGGTCTCCCGGTCCGGCGAAAGGGCGTAGCCGAAGGCGGCGGTGCTGCCCCGCACCATGGTGATGTGGCCCGTGTCCTCCGCCACCGGGGTGCTGCGTGTGTAGCCGTAGAAGACGCACTGTCCCGCGTAGACGGGCTCGGTGCCGGGGGCGATCGATCGCCGGATGGTCGAGTTCAGGCCGTCCGCGCCGATGAGTAGATCGCCGGTCGCGACGCTGCCGTCGGCGAAACGCGCGGTCACCTGATCCGGGCCGTCCTCAACGGACACCAACCGCGTTCCGTGCGTGAACCTGATGCCCCGGCGGATCGCCTCGGCCTGCAACGCGGCGTTCAACTCGCCCCGGCGCAGGCACCGGTACCGCAGGAGTACGTCGTCGGCCTCTCCCAGCGGCACGTGCGCCGCCTCGTTGCCCTGGTCGTCGAGGACCCGCATCGAGCGCAACGGGAAGCCGATCGCGGTGACCGCATCCGAGGCGTCGAGCTGCGCCAAGGCGCGCATACCGTTGCTCGCCAAGGTCAGGAACGCCCCGATGTCCTCGGCCGTGTCGGGGTGCGCCTCGTGCACGGTGACGTCGAATCCTGCCTTGTGCAGGGCCATCGCGGTCGCCGTACCGGCGATCCCGCCGCCAATGACCACTATGCGTGTCACGTTCCACTCCACTCTTCCGGGCAGATCCCCTCAGGCGTTCAGGTCAATGATGGCCCTTGGCCGACTGGGACTGCCCCGGTGCGTGGGGCGAGGGCCGGTCCGTCCGCCGCGAAGTCGACGAAGGTCACTGAAAGGTCACTGAACTGCGGCACGTGACGTACTTCCGGGACATACTCCGGGGTCGTGTTCCGGGGTCGTGTTCCGGCTGAGCGACTACGTGTCACGTACTGCCCAGAGCGTCGGTGAGGACGCTGCGGAGCCGCTCGATGAGCGGGTTGGTGTCGTCGGCCCGCCAGACCAGGTGCAGGGTGGTCGAGGTATCGGCCAGTGGCCGGGGGGTCACGCCGACGCGGCGCAGTGCACGGTGCGAGTCGGCGAGCACCGCGGCGCCGAACTTGGCCGCGACCAGGGCCAGGAGGGTCTGCACGCTGCGTCCCTCTGCGCTGATCCGCGGCACGATGCCGGCGCCGTGGCAGAGCGCGATGATCTCGTCGTAGGACCGGGGCGATACCTCCCGGGGCCAGATGACCAGGGGGATCTGGCCCAGTGCCGCGAGCGGGGCGGGTTCGGAGGGGTAGGCCAGCGGATGGCCGGCGGGTAGGAACAGGGTGAGCGGTTCACGCCACCAGACCTGGGTGGACAGCCGGGCATCGCGCATCGGGAGGCGTTGGACCGCGAGGTCGAAACGGCCCTCCAGCACACCGGTCGACATCTCGGCGTCGTTGAAACTCTCCTCCAGTTGGAGGTCCACGCGGGGAAGCTCACGCCGCACCCGGCTCAGCGCGCCACCGAGCGGCCCGTTGATGCCCGAACCGGCGAAGGTCACGGTCAGTCGTCCGGTCATCCCCTGCGCGGCCAGCCGCACATCGTTCAGCGCGGCCTCCGCCTCGGCGAGCACGGTGACCGCACGCCGCACCAGCACCTGTCCGGCCTGCGTCGGCGTCAGCCCGCGTCCTTCTCTGATGAACAGCTTGACGCCCAACTGCCGTTCCATTTCGCGCAGTTGGCGGCTGAGTGTGGGCTGCGTCAGATGCAGCCGTCGCGCCGCGCCGCTGATGCTGCCCTCTTCCGCGATCGCGACCACATAGCCGAGTAGCCGTAGCTCCATCCATACCTCCCAGGCATGGGAAGTATAGCCAGTAATGCCCACAGAGCAGATTCGGACGGCTTTCAGGCCAGGCTGGAGACATCGCACCGGCCGACCGGAGCGACGACGACCACCTGGCCCTGAGGAGAATCCATGAACCGCGAAGAGCGCTACGCGTACGGCATGAAGGTGCTGGAGCAGGTTGACGGCGAAGCGGGACAACGCATCGTCGACTCACTCGCAGACACTTCGCCGGAGTTGGGCCACCAGGTGGTGGCGTGGGCATTCGGCGACATGTACTCCCGGCCCGAACTTGCCCCTCGTGAACGGCAGTTGGTCACCTTGGGGGTCCTCTCCGCCCTCGGGGGCTGCGAAATCGAGCTTGACGTTCACATCAACGCGGCACTCAACGTTGGCCTCACCCCTACCGAGATCACCGAGGCCCTGCTGCACTCTGCCGTCTACTGCGGTATGCCACGGTCGATCAACGCCACGCTCGTCGCCAAGAAGGTCTTCGCCGAGCGCGGCCTGCTCCCCCTCACCAACCTCGGCTGACCCTCCCGACGTCGGCGTCGACCAGCTGGACGCGGAGAGTGCCGCCGGGCGGACGCCTGCGGCACTCCGCTCGACACGGCAACCGTCCGAGGAACCCTCCCGGGGCGTGGACCAGGGAGCGATCCACGGGTTTACCGGGTTTCCGGGTCTACCGGGTTTACCGGGCTTCCGGGTCTAGTTGTCGACGTACTTGCGCAACACGGCCTGGTAGTCGGCGAATTCCGGCTCGGTGTGGAGCTTGTCGGTGCCCCTCTTGAGGTAGACCATCCCCGGGCAGTTGGGCTTCCCGGAGCCGCGCAACTGCTCGCTGCCGACCTGCTTGCCCGTCCTGGCCTCGTACACGGTGACGTCGTACACGCCGCGGTACAGCTTGATGGTGTCCGTGGTGAACTTGCAGTCGGTCAGGAACTCGCCCTCGTCGGGAGAGTCCAGGCAGGCGATGAGCTGGACCCGGTGCGGGTCAAGGGTGTTTCCGCTCCAGTAGTCCGCCGTGCCGGAGGTCGGGAAGACCTGGCGGGAGGAGCCGGACTCGCTGATGCTGAACATCGCGATCGGATGCGGGCCCGCGCCGGTGTGGTCGGCCGCCTGCGGGAAGTACTTGCGGGCGATGCCGGCGCCGCAGCCGGTCTCGAAGTCGGAGACGCGACTGAGCGCCTTGTCGTTGGCCTTCGGCTGGAACATCACCCAGTAGACGCCGTAGCCGACCGCCATCACCATGACCAGCGCGGTCGCCCGCCGGAGCAGCGTCCGCTGCCTGCGCTGTTGCGGCGGCAGGTGCTGCGCGCCGCCGGCCTTGCCCCGGCTCGCCACGGCGTACCCGAGGTAGATGACCGGGGCGGCCGCCACCACGGCGAACAGGACGCCCACGAACGGATTGCCGCCCTTGAAGGCGATCACCGAGAAGATCACGGCGATGCCGATGAGCAGGACCATCAGCTTGGCCATGAACACACCTTTCCTTGGGGACCCGTAGCGAGCCCAAACTAGCGACGACGAGCGCGTTCGCCTCGACGTTTCGGCATCAAGGTCGTGACAGGTACGCAACGACTCTGCGCCTCCTGCTGCGCCTGACGGCCGGCCCGGACCGAGCCCGGCCGAGCCAAAGCCCGGCCCGGACCAGGTCGCGTGCCTTACTGCCGCCCGCCATCTGCCATTTGCGGTCTGCGGTCTGCGGTCTGCGGTCTGCTTCCGACCACCTACCGCCTACCGCCTGCTGCCTACCGCCGCTGAGCGGTCAGCTCAGCGCGCCTGTCGTCCGCCTGTGGGATCTGACGCCGAAGAGTTCGGCTGCGCCTCGACCGACGCTTGCGCGGCGGCCTCTTCTCGGGCGGCCCGCCGCCTGCGTGCGGCCACGCTCAGGGCACCCACCAGGGCAATAAGCCCGGCGGTTATGGCCCCAGAAACCAGCTTGTGCAACAGATCGTCCATCGGGGCCCCGTTCACTCATTACGTGCGCGCACCCATGGATACGCGTCGAGGACGCGGATGCGCGACTGGTTGTTGGATGTGGTTTCCCAAGCCTCGTGGGAGGCGCTGAAATGCCGATGAAGTCTCGGTGAAGCGCGAACGGGGAGGCTCCGCCGGCGTGGACGGGGACCCATCCCGACGGCTTCGGCTTGCGGTGCTCGGGACGACGGCTTCGACGGCGAGCAGGCGACAGAACCAGAAACCGTTTCGGGGAGGGCCATTGACACTGGCGCCCACCTCGACGCCGTACGCCACGACCGCGCTCAAGGGACTTGGTGCATTCCGTTCTGCGGCGATCGGCCTCGTCGGCAAACGATCGTGGACCGCCCCTGGATTGGCGATAGGCCGGACCCTCGCACCAAGCACTATCACCGAGGTCAAGCGATCTTTAACTGTCCGGATTTTTGTGTGAGTTGATTGGCATTCGAGTGGAGTGACGCTTTGCACAACGCTGCCCTTCTGTTCACTCAACTGGGCTTCAGCGCGCTTCGGGGCTGTGTCTTACTGGGGTGCGCTACGCGCGTTGCGTGGTTCCCCCACTACGTCAGGAGAGTCCCGGTGAGCCCCACCCGCCGTCTCGTACCCGCCCTGGCCGCAGGCGCCTTGGCCGTCGTAGGTGCCCTCGTTCCCGCCACCGCCCACGCCAAAAGCACCCTCTCCCTGGTGATCCTTCCGGACCAGAAGGAAGGCGCGATCTACGACTTCGTCAATTCCGCGAAGAAGTCGGTCGACGTGACGATCTATGAGTTGCGCGACACCACCCTCGTCAACGCCCTGGTGAAGAAGCAAAAGGCGGGCGTGAAGGTCCGTGTGGTCTTCGACTCCCAGCACTCCGCCATCGACGGCGCCGCCTACAAGGCGCTGTCCGCGGCCGGCGCCGGGGTGACGTACTCCTCCTCGGCGTACGTGTACACCCACCAGAAGACCATCACCGTCGACGGCACCACGTCGTACATCAGCACCGGAAACTTCGACACGAAATACTATTCGACCTCGCGTGACTACGGCGTCTTCGACTCCGACAAAGCCGATGTCACGGCAATCGAGAAGGTCTTCAACGCCGACTACGCGAAGACCTCCGTCACCCCGTCCGACGGCACCGACCTGGTCTGGTCGCCCACCGACTCGCAAAGCCATCTGCTGGCCCTGGTCAAGGGGGCTAAGCACACCCTCGATATCCAGCAGGAGGAGTTCGGTGACTCCGCGCTGGTGAATGCGGTCGTCGCGGACGCCAAGCGCGGCGTCACCGTGCGCGTCGTCGCGGAGAACCAGTCCTCGAAGTACAGCAAGCAGCTGAAGAAAGTCACCGCTGCCGGCGGCAAGGTGACCACCTACACAAGCTCCACGGGCTTCTACATCCACGCCAAAGCGATCGTCGCCGACTACGGTACGTCCGCCGCGAAGGTGTTCGCCGGCTCGGAGAACTTCTCCGACAACTCCCTCAACCACAACCGCGAACTCGGCCTCATCGTCGGCGATTCCGCGGTCATCAATGGCATCGAAAAGGCATTCAACGCCGACTTCCAGAAGAGCTCCGGCACAGCCTGACGCATGCCCCCTTGCCGGCCGCGTGCCCCTCCCCGGCCGGCAGGGGCAGGCACTCCCGCATGCGGCCGCCGCCTGACGATGGCGTTGTCGTGACGATGACGATGACGTCGTCGTGCGGGAGGGCGGCCGGGACCGTACTGCCTCCGTCACGGAGATCGGGCCGTGCCGCACCCGCCGCCATCCCGCAATGACCATTGCGGCACTGCCCCGCACGGACGACCCCACTCCACTCCACTTCACTTCACATCACCGAGATCGTCTACGACCGGCATGCCGATCCTGGTCGGTTCACCCACGCCACGGTCCGCGCCTCCTCCCCCACTCTCCCTCTCTCCCCCTCTCCCCTCTCCCCTCTCCTCCGCTACCGCACGTACCCATACGGTGATGCCGCACGTACCCCCACGCTCGTTCCACGACTGGCAGCCACCATCCGGCCCGAGGATGCTTGAGGTGTGGGAGAGCGCGACAGAGCGGGAGCGGGAGCGGGGACGTGAGGGCGCCGAGCGCGGCGCGCGGCACCCTCGGACGCTGGTGTCTGCGCCACCTTCAGCTGCTCCCCGTCGTCCTGCTCGTCGGGGGTGCCCTCGTCGACTACTTCACTCCTCCGCATGTGAGTGCGGAAGCCTTCTACACGGCCGCGCCGATGACGGCTGCCGCCCTGCTGTCACTGCGTGCGACCGTCCTGGCGGGCATCGGAGCCTGTGTCACCGATATCGCGCTGCTCACGCACTTCGGCCTAATAGGGGATTCCGGTGGGTGGAGCGAGCTGGCTGCGGTCGTAACCGTCTCGGCCCTTGCCGTCGTCGTCAATCGCCTCATGCACTACAGCTACCTGCGGTTGCAGTCTGCCCGCAGAATCGCCCTCGCCGCCCAGCGCGCCGTACTGCCGCAGCCACCGGCCTCGATCGGGCCGCTCAGGATCGCGGTGCGCTACCAGGCAGCTGTGAAGGACGCACAGATCGGTGGCGACTTGTACAGCGCGCAGGACACTCCGTACGGCGTGCGCTGCCTGGTGGGCGATGTACGGGGCAAGGGCCTGGACGCGGTCAAGGTGGTGGCCGTGGCCATGGGGGCGTTCCGGGAGGCCGCCGAGGAGGAACCCACGCTCGTCGGGGTCGCAGCCAGGCTGGAGCGGGCACTGCTGCGGGAGCGGGCGCGGCGGTCGGGGCCCGAGCGTACCGAGGGTTTCGTGACCAGCGTTCTCGTCGAGATCCCGCCCTGCGACGATGAACTGCGGCTGCTCAACCGAGGCCACCCGGCGCCGCTGCTGCTGCACGCCGGCCAGGTGCACAGCGCGGAACCGTCCGAGCCGGCCCTTCCCCTGGGACTGGCGGAGCTCGGCGCCGACCAGGACCGGACCGACACGGTGCCCTTCCCTTCAGGGGCCACTCTCCTGCTGTACACCGATGGTTTGAACGAGGCGCGGAACCGTGCCGGGGACTTCTACGACCCCGTAGCCGGGCTGACCGGGGTCGAGTTTTCCGAACCGGATGCGCTGCTCGACGTCCTTCTCACCGAGGTGAACCGCCACACCGCTGGCCGCATCACCGATGACCTGGCGCTGCTCGCGGTCACCCGCACACCGGCCGCACCGCGGGACGGGGCTCACGGGTTCGCACGGCATCAACGGTGACCGCCGCGTTGTGAAGGGCTCCCCTAACGCCGTTGTAGGGGCAGCGGTTGAAGGGTGGGCCACCGGGTGAGCATGCTCTGCCGGATGGCCGCGGCGAGTTGCCCCAGGCCCTTGAGGCCACTGCCGTCGGTCATCTGGCTGATGGTTCCGAGACGGTGGACGAGTCGCTGCCGGGCCGTTGCCGTGCCCCACTTCCAGTCCCGGTTCGGGATCTTGGCCAAGTGGTCGGCGGTTCCGCGGTGGGCCCGCTGGACCAGCGCGTCGCCTCGTAGCAGCCAGCCGACGCAAGCATCGGTGAGGTCGCCTTGGACCTCCGTGCCCGTCGCGTTGCGCCACGTCGCGCGGTAGGCGGTCTCTGCTGCGTGCAGCACGGGCTGGGCCAGCGCGGTGACGCACCAGCAGGTCGGGAAGCCGATGCGCAGGTAGGCGAGCTCCATGAGCCCGTTGCCCAGCGCGGCCTGTTCGAAGTCGATGAAGCGAACACCACTGCGGGTGTGCATGTCGTTGCCGGGGCATGGGTCTCCGTGCAGTAGGGCATGGCCCGGTGCGCTGAGCAGGCGGTTCACGAGGTCGTCCAGCTCGGTTCGTACTCCGGACGGCACCACGACGCCGACCGTCCTGGCGAGCCCGAGGAAGGAGTCGATGTCGTCTTGGCTCGGGCCGGACCAGACGGGGAGCATGCCTGCATCGTCGGCGCTGGTGGCCGCGTGGAGTCGGGCCAGCGCCGAGGCGTAGTCGACCACCCAGTCCTCGCGGGGCCGCTGGTGGTCCAGGTGCTCAAGGACCAGGACCCGTTCGCCCGGATCGGTGCCGAGGAGAGTCGGTGCCACGGGCGGGTCGATCCGGGATGCGAGCTTCAGCGCGGCCACCTCGCGTGCGTACCTTTCGGCGGCCTCGGGCCCGTCGATGAGCTGCTTGACCACTACTGGTCCGCCGGACAGCTCGGCCCGCCATACCCGTGACCGCGGACTGCTGGCCAGTCGGCGACTCCGGCGAGGTGCGCCGAGCTCGGCCCGCAGCTCCTCCCCAAACGGCAGTCTTGACCACATGTCTTCATTCCTCCAGGTGTGTGAACACTGTTGACGGTGAGGCGAGTTGGACGCGAGGGGGCTCTCACGGCGGCTGGATGCGGGTGTCTTGTTGACCTCGTTCATGCGGATCCCCACATCCCGCATCCCCCCATCCCCCCACCTCGCATCGCCCGCCGCCCGCCGCCCGCCGCCCGCCGCCCGCCGCCCGCCGAACTCCCTTCCAGATCCGCCGACTTCGACCCCGAGGATGTTGTCCGGGAACCCCCCTTCTCGACAGGGCATGTGCAGGGCATCATGCCTCCGATTGGCCCAATCCCCACCCCCCACGGAAGGCCATGTCATGCCCCGGAAAGCCCTCGTGACCACGGCTGCGGCAGCGATGGTCCTGGCGCTCACGGCCCTGTCCCCGATGTCCCCGTCCGCCCTCGCCCGGGCGCCGCAGAGAACCGACGCGTCCGGCCGGCACACCGTGGTCGTCTACCGCGTCCCCACACACGACGGGCGGGACGCGCAGAAGCTGATCTCCTCCGGCTACGACCTGATCGAGCGGCGCCAGGGCGACGACCTGTTCGTCATGGGCGACCTGTCGACGGCGGCCGGGCTACGCCGGCTCGGCTTCGCCCCCATAGCCGTCGAGACGACGCAGAAGCCGCTCGCCCACCAGCCGCGCACGGCCCGCTCGACCGGCGGCGTCGACGACACCTACGACGGCGGCTACCACACCGTCGACGCGCACTACGCCCACCTCGACCAAGTCGCCGCCCAGCACCCGGACATGGCCAAGGTAGTCACCTACGGGCAGTCCTGGCTCAAACAGAAGGGACGCGGCGGCCACGATCTCAAGGCCGTCTGCATCACCAAGATGAAGCAGGGCGACTGCCAGCTCGACCCCAACTCCACCAAGCCGCGCTTCTTCCTGATGAGCCAGATCCACGCACGGGAGCTCACCACGGGAGAGGTCTCCTGGCGCTGGATCGACGCCCTGACCAGCGGCTACGGCAAGGACCCGGACATCACCGCGCTGATGGACTCCACCGAGATGTGGGTCGTCCCGATCACCAACCCGGACGGCGTCGACATCGTCGCCCAGGGCGGCGACAACCCCATCCTCCAGCGCAAGAACGCCGATGACTCCCAAGGCGGCGGTTGCGGCGTGGACGGCCAGACCGGCGTGGACCTCAACCGCAACGCGGGCACCCACTGGGGCGGCGCGGGCACCTCCACCGAGCCGTGCAGCGAGATCTACCTCGGCCCCGCCGCCGACTCCGAACCGGAGAACACCGCGCTGGAGGGCCTGTTCCGCCAGTTGTACCCGGCTGTGCGCACGGGCACCGGCGACAGCGACCCGGCGCCGGCCACCGCCAAGGGCCTGATGATCAGCCTGCACAGCGATGCGAGCATGGTCCTGCTGCCCTGGGAGGCCGACCACACCATCCACACCGGCAACGACGCGGCGCTGCGCTCCCTCGCCGGGCAGCTCGGCAAACTCACCGGCTACCAGTCCGGGCAGGCCGGCGAAATCCTCTACGACGCGTCCGGGGGCACCGACGACTGGACGTACGACAAGCTGGGACTGGCCAGTCTCACCATCGAAATCGGTGACAGCGACGGCCGCAACTGCTCCGGTTTCACCCCGGCGTTCTCGTGCCAGGACAGCTACTTCTGGCCGAAGTTGAAGCCCGCGCTCATCTACGCGGCGAAGCAGGCCACGGCGCCGTATCGGACCGCGGCCCAGGGGCGCTGAGGCGCCCGCACCGGTTCGGGGAGCGCGATGTCACCGGCGCTGTGTGCCGTGCGCGCGCTCCTTGCCGGGCCGTGCCTTGACAGTCGATCCAGACTGGCGGCCCCGCATCATGGGACGGTCGAATCCGCGGGTGGGCGGAGCGCCCGTCACGCGAAACCGGGGCGACATCGAGCTGTCCGACCCCGCTTGCCCTCTCCCCCTCTCGCCCCCTGCGCGCACAGCCATCCGTATCGCCCCGTATGCCGCGCAAGGAAGGTAACCTGACGGGTATTCAATTCGCGCCCGCCGAAGTCCGGCACGGAAGCGGTCGGCCCGTCGCGACCTTCGCATCGTTTTCTCATCGTTCTCCGAAGTTCATTGCCGTGGGGCGCACTCCGGCACACAATGCGCATGACAAATCCGGAGCGGCGGAAGGGAACTGACGCCGCGCAACTCCGGACACAGAGCTGAGAGGACCCCCCACATGTATCGACCTCTCGTCGGCACCCTGGCCACCGCCGTACTGGGAGCCGCCGCCTTGGTGACCGCCGCCACCCCGGCGGGTGCCACCCCGGCGCACCACAAGCCGAAGCCCCCGCAGACCAAGGCCGTCGACTTCGCCGGCACGGTCGCGCTGGACGACTGCTCCGGATCGATCGTCAAGATGCCCACCTCGCAGCCGAACGACCCGGCGCTGGTGATGACCAACGGTCACTGCCTGGAGAGCGGGATGCCGTCCGCGGGCCAGGTGATAGTCGACCAGCCTTCCACTCGCGGCTTCACCGTCCTGGACAAGTCCGCCGGCGACCTGGGCACGATCCAGGCCACCAAGGTCGTCTACTCGACGATGACCGACACCGATGTAACGCTGTACCAGACCGGCTCGACCTACGCGGACATCGAGCAGAAGTACGGCATCAAGCCACTGGAGCTGTCCACCGACCACCCCACCAAGGGCGCCGGGATCAGCGTGGTCTCCGGCTACTGGAAGAAGACCTACACCTGCAGCGTCGACGGGTTCGCGCCCACCCTCAAGGAGGGCGACTGGACCTGGAAGGACTCGGTCCGCTACACCCCGGAGTGCAAGGTGATCGGCGGCACCTCCGGGTCGCCGGTGATCGACAACGCCACCGGCAAGATCACTGCCATCAACAACACCATCAACGAGAACGGCGAGCGCTGCACCCTCAACAACCCGTGCGAGGTGGACGAGAACGGCAACGTCACCGTCCACAACGGCATCGGCTACGCGCAGGAGACCTACACCATCCCCAAGTGCTTCGGCACCGGCAACAAGCTCGACCTGACCGCCGCGGGCTGCACCCTGCCCAAGCCGTCGGGCGTCCGCCACTGACCGCAAGCCGCAAGCCACTGGCCATAAGCCGCTGACCGAACACTGTTGTCCGGACACCGTTGTCCGGACACCGCTGACGCGCCCGTCCAGTAGCGCCTCCAGCCTCAGCCGGGGGCGCTACTAGCGAGTGAGCGCGATGCCACGGTCGTTGTGCCTGTCGTCAGTGGCGTACCGGCGGTGTCAGCCTTCGCGGGTGGCGTAGCCGAGTGCTCGTTCGCCCAGCGTCTCCTCGACGACGTCGAGGAGTTCCAGGAGGGCGTCGGCGATCGTGGCGGGTTTCTCGCCCGCCACGATGCGCCGGCCGATCTCGCTGTAGACCAGCGAGTGGAACCAGCCGATCTGGCTGGCGACCACGCGCGGTGTCTGGTCGTCGGGCGCGGCTCCGGCTTCCTCGGCCAGGACCGTGGCGAGGGCGTCGGTCATCTGCCGGCCGAGGTCCTCCAGGCGGGCGGTGAGTGTGGGGGCGGCCCGCATCATCTCGAATACGGGGCCGAAGCCCGCGGTCAGGCCCACCTTCCGGTCACGGCGCCGCAGTTCGTCCCGCAGCCGGCCGAGCACCGCCCGCGCCGCGGACTCGCCGGGCTGCCGGGCGCGCACGATGTCGGCGAGCCGCTGCGGGGACGCCTCGTCCGGCGGCAGGACGAGGTCTTCCTTGGCCTCGAAGTAGTTGTAGAGGGTGTTGACCGAGACGTCCGCCGCCGCCGCGACCTCGACGATGGTGACGTTGTCGAAGCCCCGCGCCACGAACAGGCGGAGGGCCGCCTCGGAGATACGCTGCCGCGTCTGCCGCTTCTTCCGTTCCCGCAGACCTTCACTCACGGCATGCCCTTGGGGAGCCATCGGGCGGACACCCGTGCGCGGGAGGCGAGGTGGGTCACGTAGGCGTCGCGGACGTCGTCCGGGGTGCCGAACCCCGGCTCGTCGGCCAGCCATGCGTCAGGTACGGCGGCGACGACCCGGCGCAACAGCTCCGGGGTCACCTGGTGTGCCAACTCGGCGTCTGCCGCTGCCATGTCGAGTCCGGGTGAGCCGAGCGCGTGCGACCGGAAGTCGTACGCCTTGCCGACCGCGTCCGCCGCGCTCTCCCACCGGTGGTGGAACACCAGCGACGCGCCGTGGTCGATGAGCCACAGACGGGGTTCCTGGTGGCCTGAGGTCGGCCACGTCATGAGATTCGAGCTGTGCACCGTACGGTCCACATTCGCCGTGAACGCGTCCAGCCAGAGGATCCTGGCGGACTCCACCGGGTCCACCGGGTCGACGTCCGGCACACCCGGCGTGAAGTCGGCGGCTCCCGGCAGGTAGTCCATGCCGAGGTTGAGTCCCGTGCTGGCGTGCAGCAGGTCCTGCACCTCCTCGTGCGGTTCCTCGGCGGCGACCGCTGGATCGAAGTTCACCAGTACCAACTCCGGTACGCGCAGCCCGAGATGACGTGCCAGCTCGCCCACGACGACCTCGGCGACGAGCGCCTTGCGCCCCTGTGCCGAGCCGGTGAACTTGACCACGTACGTCCCCAGGTCGTCGGCCTCGACGACGCCCGGGACGGAGCCGCCGCCCCGCAGCGGGGTCACATACCGGACGGCCGTCACCGTGCGCAGCCCGTCCGAGGGTGCCTCCATACGATCCTGCCTCTGCCCCGGTGGCTCGCGCCGACCTCTCCTAAAAGTGAAATGCATTGCAAATATACAACGCGCTATAGTTTTTTCGAGCTTCCACGGGAGGGGACTATGACGATGACAGCGGACGGGCACGATGCCGCGGTGAGACGAGCCAACGCGGCTCTGGAGACGTACACGCTCTCGGGCGACGGCTGGCGCCGCAGTCCCGGCGAGACCCTGCAGCACGTCCTCGCCGACCTGCTGCACTGGTGTGACGACACCCAGCGCGACTTCGACGCGGCCCTGGAGCACGCACGCGCCCGCCATGCCGGAAAGAACTCGCCGTTCAAATAGGCGCGGACCGTCCTGTCAAACAGGCGCGGACCGTCCTGCGACCACGGCCCAACGGCTCGGATACGGGCGCATTCGCAGAGCGCCACCATCGGAGGCGTCGCGCCACCCGGCACGGCGGCCCGGCCCTGCCCGGCCCGGGAGATCGCAAGCCCGCGCGCCCGGTGGGGCGAAGGGCCCACCGGGCGTGCATGGTGCTGGGGTACGGGGGGGTGCGGGGGCTTACGGGTGGTACTTCTCCTCGACGGTCTCGGCGGCACCGGACTTACGGTCCATGGTGACGCGGACGGTCACGCTGCTGGTCTTCGCGGCCTTCTCCAGCTGGTCCACGGTGCACTTCGAGGTGCCGTAGCCATCGTGGCCGATCGTCACGCTGCCGTCGTCGACGGAGCAGATCGCGGCCGCGCCGAGAATCCGCGTGGCGTTGGCGACGAAGAACGCCTCCTCCATGCCGCCGCCCTGGGGCTTGACGATCAGCTTGCCGGGCGCGAGGTACTTCAGCGTGCCGACGATCGTGCGGTGGTTACCCGCGTGCGCGACGCCGCCCCCGCCGGAGGCCGACTTGCCGCCGGTGCTGCCGCCGGTCCCGGAACCTCCGCCGGTGCCCGCACCCCGGGCAGTGGACGGCGCCGTGGCGGACTTGCCGCCGTTCTGGCCCTGCGCACCGGAGTCGTTCGAGGCAGAGCTGCTCGTGGGCTGGGTCGAGGGCGAGGAGCCGGCGGCGGCCGCTGCCCCTGAGCCCTGCCCGCAGGCGGTGACCCCCAGGCCCAGTGCCGCGACGGTGACGAGGGCGGCGGCGATGCGGCGGCCGGCGCGGCCGCGGAGGCGGTTGGTGGTGGTGTTCATCGGGTCTCCCGTTGCTCTGTTCGCTCGTCTCACTCCCGGACAACAATCAGCTTCGAGGGTCGGGTTGGCGTCCTACTAACGGACGACTAATGCCATGCATCGGCGCACCGACGCACCGCAACGCGCTCACCGCCGACGGGATCTGAGGTGCGGGGACGATCGCAACGCGCTCCCGCGGGGGTGATTGCCGCGCGCTCCGGGGAGCCTGCTCGCGGTCTTGGGCCTTTCCGGCAGACTGCTGCGATGGACGTCTACGAATCCCTTGTCGACGTGGTCGGCAACACCCCGCTGGTACGGCTCAACCGGATCACCGCGGGCCTTTCCGTGCCGGTCTACGCGAAGTTGGAGTACGTCAACCCGGGCGGCAGCGTCAAGGACCGCATCGCACTGTCCATGGTGCGGGCCGCCGAGGACGCCGGGCTGCTGCGGCCGGGCGGCACCATCGTGGAGACCACCTCGGGCAACACCGGGGTGGGCCTGGCCATGGTGGCGGCGCAGCGCGGCTACCGCTGTGTGTTCGCCCTGCCGGAGAAGAGCAGCGCCGAGAAGGTGGCGGTGCTGCGCGCCTACGGTGCCGAGGTGGTGGTCTGCCCCGGCGACGTACCCCGTGAGCACCCCGACCACCCCCGGTCGACGGCGGAGCGGATCGCCCGGACCACTACCGGCGCATGGCTGGCCGACCAGTACAACAATCCCGCCAACCCGCGTGCGCACCACGGCAGTACCGGCCCGGAACTCTGGCGGCAGACCGAGGGCCGGATCACGCATCTGGTGGCGGGCGTCGGCACCGGCGGCACGATCAGCGGCACCGGCGGCTACCTCAAGGAGGTCAGCGGCGGCCGGGTCCGGGTGATCGGCGCCGACCCGGAGGCTTCCGTCTACTCGGGCGGGCCCGGCACTGCGTACGCGGTGGAGAGCATCGGCCTGTTCCGTCATCCCGAGACGGTGGACAACTCCTGGCCGGAGTCGTTCCACACCGACGTGGTGGACCGGTTCGAGCGGATCAACGACCGCGACTCGCTGCTGACCGCCCGCCGACTGGCCTGCGAGGAGGGGCTGTTGGTGGGCGCGTCGGCGGGGACCGCGGTGGCCGCGGCACTCCGGGTCGCCGCCGGGCTCGGTCCGGACGACCTGGTGGTCGTGGTGATTCCGGACTCCGGCCGCAACTACCTGAGCAAGGTGTACGACGACGAGTGGCTGCGCGATCAAATCGGCGACGACCTCCCGGCCAGCGGGACGTAACAGGCCGGACCCCCGCGATGGCAGCATGCCGTGTCATGGCAGACGACAGCACGAATGGGTTTCAGGCGGGCCGGACGGGACTCATCGTCAGGATCCCGGAGGCGGAGTCGGCCGTCCGCGCATGGCGTGAACGGTTCGATCCGTCAGCCCGAGCAGGGGTTCCCGCACATGTCACGGTGCTTTTCCCGTTCCTCGACGAGAACCGGATAGATGCACGTGTCCGCTCGACTCTCGCTGACATGCTCAGCCGGCATCATGCCTTTGACCTGCGGTTTGAGAGCTGTGGGCGGTTTCCGGGGGTGCTGTATCTCGCTCCTGGGCCAGACACGCAGTTGCGGCGGCTCACCGAGGTGATCGCTGACCGATGGCCCGAAGCTCCTCCCTATGGCGGCCAGTTCACCGAGATCGTGCCCCACCTGACCGTCGCCGACGGTCAGGACGATGCAGTTCTGGACGAGATCGAGGCCGATCTGCTCAGCAAACTCCCCTTCACGTCCCGGGCCACGTCAGTTGACCTCATGGTGCATGACGGCACGAAGTGGCAAGAGCGGGCATCGTTCGCACTCCTTGAGTGAACGGGCCGAGAGTTCGCCTGATTCGCCCCAACAGGCAGCAGGCAGCAGGCAGCAGGCAGCAGGCAGCGCGGAGACGCCAGTCAGTCGACTTCGGCTTCGGCCTGCTCGGCGCGGGCCTAAGCCCGTCCGCCAGGCGGAGCATGAGGGGACGGCCGATGGCCGCACCGAGGTTGGCCGTCATCCGTTCGGCCCGGACGCCCGCTCGTACACCAGCCCGGGACGCCGTCCGCATCTTTGTGGCTTCTGACAGTACGACGGTGCGCCGGGGTGCGGAGAGACTGCCCGCCAGAGGCTGCGGCGTGCCCGGTTGCGGGGGCCGAGGCCGAGGAGATGACGAAGCACAGGGGAGGACAGCACGGTGAGCGTGCAGCAGTATGACGAGATCGGTGAGGCGTTCGAGGGGTTCAAGTCCCTGCCGCTGGCGCACTACGCGGAGGTGCCCGGCTTCCTGGCCATGGTCGGGGACGTGCGCGGCAAGTCGGTCCTGGACCTGGCCTCCGGCACCGGCTTCTACAGCAGGGAGTTCAAGCGGCGCGGCGCCACGGAGGTGCTCGGAGTCGATATCTCCGGCGAAATGGTCGCTGTGGCGCGGGAGTTGGAGGAACGCAGTCCGCTGGGTGTGCGCTACGAGGTGGGTGACGTGGCCGAACTGCGGCCCCTCGGACGGCACTTCGACATCGCCACGGCGGTGCAACTGCTCAACTACGCGGAGGACGTCGCCTCCATGGAGCGGATGTGCCGCAACGTGCACGGGAGCCTGGCGCCCGGCGCCGAGTTCTTCGTGCTCGCCCAGACACCCGACTACCGCTTCGACGGGCCGTCCATGGACAAGTACGGCTTCCTCAGCGAGCCGACCGGCGAGGAGGCAGAGACCGGACCGCGAGTGCGGATCACGGCGCTGCTCGACCCGCCGATCGGTTTCGTCACCACTCTCCCGCGCCGCGAGGTCTACGAAGAGTGTCTGCGGGCGGCCGGATTCGGCGAGGTCACTTGGGTCCCCCTGGAGGTGTCCGACGCCGGCGTGCGCAAGCTCGGTACGGACTTCTGGGCGGACTTCCTCGCCAACCCCCCGCTGGAGATGCTGCGCTGCCGCGCCTGACGACCGAACGGACGTCCCATAGGTTGGTCCGATGAGGGGTGGACTACGGAGTGGGTGGCCGGGGGGACCGCGTGAGCGGTGGCGGGCGCTTCCGCGGTGGGCACGATGGGTGCTCGCGGCGTATGTGCTCGGGTTCTCCGAAGGGGCCTGCGTACATTTCCTGGACCTTGCGCGCGGTGGGATCCACGTCTACGCGGCGTTCGCCACGTTGCCGTTGCAGGTGTTCTTCGTCGGCTTGGCGGTGTTCGATCCGCTGACCGCCGTACTGGTGGGACTGGTGCGCCCGGAAGGGATCCGACTGGCGGCCGCCGTGATGACCCTGGACGTCCTCGCCAACTGGATCGTCAACTGGCCGCAGTTGCTCGCGGATCCGACCTGGTTGTTGCGCCCGGTGGGGGTGCTCCCCCTCACCCTCTTCGGCCTGTTCGTGGTGGCGACCGCGGTTCCGCTACTCCGGGCTGCTGACAGACAGCGAAACAGGGAGATGCGGAGATGCGGCGATAGGGGGATGCGGAGATAGGGGGACGAGGGTGCTGGGCGGGGTGCAGGCCGCTGCGTCGGTGCGGGCCCGGGCGGTGCGGTGACCATTCCGGCGGTGTTGCGTTGGTCTTGGAAGCCAGTTGGTCCCGGAGACCAGTGGGTGAGGTCGGGGGCGTACGTCGCCGTGGTTGGGCCCGTCGTGCGTCCCCGACAGGCGTCGGGGTGGTCGGCGTGCCCCTCGTGTCCGCGGATGCGCTCGGCCTCCGCGGACACCCGGCCCCTCAGATCTCAGTGGTCGCCTGGGCCCGTAGGCCGCCCGCGATCCGCTGCCACTTCGCGAAGACCTCCAGCAGTTCGTCGACCGGCGCCCGATCCAGCTCCGCGTCGAATCGCCGGGCGAGGGACGGGCTGGCGAGCGCCTCACGAATACGCTCAATGGTCCATGGCACGGTGCTCATACCTTCCTCCCGTTCCGGGATTGTGAAGCTGTCAAAGATAGCGGGCCGCGCGGGCCCTTGAATGCCCTTCCGCCCGTAGCAACCCGAAGAGGCGAATGGCCGGGCGAGCGGGGGCGCGGATGGTGTTGGCGGCGCAGCCTTCCAGGCCCAGGCGGGTGCCGACGGCCCTCCGGGCCTCGACGCGTCGGTGCAGCGGCTCTTCGACGCGGAGGCCGAGCGTGCGGTAGGTCCAGCCGGCCGGTGCGGGGTCGGCCGGCAGCCACTCACCGCCGGTCATGGGGGGGCGGCTGGCGCTGTGGGAGGTGGACGACGACGTAGCGGGAGCCCCTCCCGCAAGCCCAGGCCCAGCCGCACGCACAGGCCCAGGCGCAAGCACCGGACCAGCCGCAGGCCCAGGCCCAGCCCCAGGCACAGGCACAGGCACAGGCACAGGCCGTAGCGGTCGTGACGGCGGGCAGGGCGGGCAGGGCGGTCGGGGGCCGACCGGTGGAATTCCGGCAGGAAGTCCTGGAGCAGGCGTGGCCCGCCTCCGGCCGGGAGGTTCTGCTCCTCCGCCAGCCGCTTCCCTCCGGTGCCGTGCCGATGACGGTTACCCGTCGGTGGGCCGCTGTGGTGGGCGCTGGTGCACGGCCGTGCAGCGCTCGGGTGACGGTGGCGCTGGGAGCAAGCCAAGTCGGCGGGGGCCGGGATCGCCATTCGGGGGAAGTCATTCGAGGGGCGGGCGCGGGGGCTCGTGCGGGGGTGGCGTAGTGGGGTGGCTTGTGCGGGGCGGGCTGCGTGGTCGGCCGTCGAGGGTGGGCGGGGACGTGCCGGAGGTGCGAACGGTCCCGGTGGCATTGATCCTGAAGCAGAGGAGTCGCACGTCGCGGCGACGACGCACCGGGCGACGGCACAGGGAATGAGCACTGCGTACCTGACGAGGCAGCGTGTCGCGGCACCGTCGTGACAGCGGAACGGACGCACATGAGCAACGGATTCACGGGTCCGGAGGGTGATGGCCCGGACTCGTTCGGTGACTTTCTCGCGCGGTTCTTCGGGCGTTCGACGCAGTCGCCCGGCGAGGAGGGGGGCACCTCGATGCCGCGGCAGGCCGATATCGCGCGGCTGATGAGCGGGCCGGCCCGGGACCTGGTGACCTCCGCCGCCGCGTACGCCGCCGAACACGGCAGTCCCGAGCTGGGCACCGAGCACCTGTTGCGGGCGGCGCTCAGCTCCGAGCCGACCCGGAGCCTGATGCGGCAGTCGGGGGCCGATCCTGATGCGCTGGCGGCCGAGATCGACCGCAATGCCGGTTCGGGGCCGTTGCAGAAGAGCGTCGCGGTGACCCCGGCGGTCAAGCGGGCGCTGCTGGGGGCGCACGAGCTGGCGCGGGGCACGGGGGCTTCGTACATCGGGCCGGAGCACGTGCTCGAAGCGCTGGCCTCGAATCCGGATTCGGCGGCGGGGCGGATTCTGCACCTCGCGCACTTCGATCCGCAGGCGGCGGCGGGCGGGCACAGTGGGGTGGGCGCGCACCAGCCGTCGGGGTCGAGCGCCGAGCACGGTGCCGTACCGCATCACGAGACGCCCACGTTGGACAAGTACAGCCGGGATCTGACGGACCTGGCCCGGGCGGGTCGGATCGATCCGGTCATCGGGCGGGAGGAGCAGATCGAGCAGACCATCGAGGTGTTGTCGCGGCGGGGGAAGAACAATCCGGTGCTGGTCGGCGACGCGGGCGTGGGGAAGACCGCGATCGTGGAGGGGCTGGCGCAGCGGCTGGCCGACGGGGACGTTCCCGAGACGTTGGCCGGGCGGCGGATCGTGTCGCTGGACCTGAGCGCGGTGGTGGCCGGGACCCGTTACCGCGGTGACTTCGAGGAGCGGATGAACAACATCATCGAGGAGGTCCGGGCGCACTCCGACTCGCTGATCGTCTTCATCGACGAGTTGCACACCGTGGTGGGGGCCGGTGGCGGCACCGGGGACGGTGGTGCGCTGGAGGCCAGCAACATGCTCAAGCCGGCGCTGGCGCGCGGGGAGTTGCACGTCATCGGGGCCAGCACGCTGGAGGAGTACCGGCGGTACATCGAGAAGGACGCCGCGCTGGCCCGGCGCTTCCAGCCGATCCTGGTGCCCGAACCGACCGTGCCCGACACGGTGCAGATCCTGCGCGGGCTCCAGGACCGTTACGAGGCGCACCATCAGGTGCGGTATGCGAACGAGGCGGTGCTGGCGGCGGTGGAGCTGTCGGACCGGTACATCACCGACCGGTTCCTGCCGGACAAGGCGATCGACCTGCTCGACCAGGCGGGTGCCCGGGTCCGGTTGCGGTCGGCGACCAAGACGCCCAGCGTGCGCGATCTGGAGCGCGAGGTGGAGCAGTTGGTCCGGGACAAGGACCAGGCGGTCGCCTCGGAGCAGTACGAGCGGGCGACCGAGCTGCGGGACCGGATCACCGCGCTCACCGAGCAGATCAGGACCGTTCAGGATTCGCAGGGCGAGCGGCCGGTGGGCGGCGACGGGCGGATCGTGGAGGTCACCGCCGAGGACGTCGCGGAGATCGTGTCGCGGCAGACCGGGGTGCCGGTGAGCAGTCTGACGGAGGAGGAGAAGGACCGGCTGTTGGGGTTGGAGGGACGGCTGCAAACGCGGGTGATCGGGCAACAGGACGCGGTGACGGCGGTGTCGGAGGCGGTGCTGCGGTCGCGGGCCGGCCTGGCCGATCCGGACCGGCCGATCGGCAGCTTCCTCTTCCTCGGCCCGACCGGGGTGGGCAAGACCGAGCTCGCGCGGGCGCTGGCCGAGGCGCTGTTCGGCAGCGAGGACCGGATGGTGCGGCTCGACATGAGTGAGTATCAGGAGCGGCACACGGTCAGCCGGTTGATCGGTGCGCCGCCCGGATACGTCGGTCATGAGGACGCGGGCCAGCTCACCGAGGCGGTCCGCCACCACCCGTACTCCCTGCTGTTGCTGGACGAGGTGGAGAAGGCGCATCCGGACGTCTTCAACATGTTGCTTCAGGTGCTCGACGACGGGCATCTGACGGACTCTCAGGGCCGCACGGTGGACTTCAAGAACACCGTGATCGTGATGACCAGCAACCTCGGCTCGGAGGCGCTGAGCGGCGGCCGCGGGGTGCTCGGCTTCGGGCCGGCGGAGGCGGGCGTGGACGACGGTGCCCGGGAACGGGCGCTGGGTGCCCTGCGCGGGCACTTCCGGCCCGAATTCCTCAACCGGCTCGACGAGATCATCGTCTTCCGCCAGCTGACCGACGAGCAGCTGCACCGGATCACCGGCCTGCTCCTGGAGGGCACCCGTCGCCGGTTGCACGCCCAGGACATCTCCGTCGACTTCTCCCCGGCCGCCGTGGACTGGCTCACCCGCCGCGGGCACCAGCCCGAGTACGGGGCCCGACCGCTGCGCCGGACCATCCAGCGCGAGATCGACAACCGGCTGTCGCGGATGTTGCTCGACGGGGCGCTGTCGTCCGGGGACCGGGTGCAGGTGGACGTCACGGACGACGAGCTGGCGTTCCGGGCCGGCCCGGTGGAGCGGACGAAGTGAGCGGCGCGGCCGCGGGGACCTGGAGGAGTTGAACTGAACGGTCAGCGGGATGACGGGAGCGAGTCGGAGCTGATCTGGCCGCGTGGCCGCAACGAGACCGAGGAGCAGCGTGCCGACCGTCGGTGGAACGAGCTCCTCCAGGAGGTGCGGGTCATTCAGACCGGCGTGCAGATCCTGTTCGGCTTCCTGCTCACCGTCGTCTTCACCCAGCGGTTCGCCACTCTGAGCACGGCGGACCGGACCCTCTACGTGGTCACCCTGCTGTTGGGGGCCTCCACGACCGGTGCGCTGGTGGGGACGGTGACCTTCCACCGGCTGGTGTCCGGGCACCGGCTCAAGCCGCAGACCGTGCTGTGGGCGTCGCGACTGGCGCTGGTCGGGGTGGTACTGCTGCTGGGCACGGTGGCGTCGGCACTGCTGCTCATCCTGCGGCTGGCGCTGAACGGGAGCGCCGCGCCATGGGTGGTGACGGGTCTGGTGCTGTGGTTCGTGGTGTGTTGGTTCGTGCTGCCCGCGTGGGTGCTGCGCCACTACGCATCGTCGGAGTGAGTGCCCTGCGGGCCGGCGGGGGCGGTGCGACGATGGAGGAGGGGTGTGGGGCGCGCCGGTGGGCCGGCGGGCGGCTGTGCGGGCCCGGCGCCTTCCACGGAGCCGCGGAATGGAGGCATCACCATGACGGTCTGCGAGGTCTGCGGGAACGACTACGCGCGGGGCTTCGAAGTGCACATCGACAGCGAGGTTCATGCCTTCGACTGTGTGGAGTGCGCCGCGCACCTGCTCGCGCCGACCTGCGAGAACTGCCAGTGCCGGATCCTCGGGCACGGGCTGGAGGCGGGCGGCCGCTCCTTCTGCTGCGCGCACTGCGCGCGGATCCGGGGGGTCAGCGAGCTGGCCGACAGCGTGGCGTGAGGATGCGGGGGTCCGGGCGACTGCCGCCCGGACCCCCGCCGTCCTTCCTGGCCGGTTACGAGGACTTGGCCGTGGCCCGCACTCCGAAGTGGACGTACCGGCTGCCGTCCGCAAGGGCGTAGAAGACCACCGGAATCCAGCCGTCGGCGGCGTTGCGGCGGGCGGCGAAGACGGTCTTCGTCGGGGTGTCCGAGACCGGGACGAGGTTCCAGTGGAGCGGGTCGAAGGTGCCCGCCAGGCCGTCGGCGCCTTCGTAGGTCAGCCGGAGCACGCCTTCGCCTTCGGGGCGGTCGGTGACGGTCATGAGGAAGCCTTCGCGGCGGTAGCCGCCGGTGAACGGCCGCGGGTCGACGGACACTTGCTCCTGGGACGGTCCGAACTCCGGCATGGTGACCCCGGCGAGTTCGGCGGTGAGCTCGCGACAGAGCGTCTCGAAGACCTTGGGCGCGGCGGCCCCGCCATTGGTCAGCAGCGCGATCGCCAGGCCCTTCTCCGGGAGGGCCCGCAGGTAGGCGAGCTGCCCGAAAGTGCTGCCGTCGTGGCCGAACCCGCGGACACCGTCCCACTCGAACAGGCCCCAGCCCAGGCCCCAGTGGGCGCCGAGGAACCACTTGTCGGGCATCTCGACCTCGGGCGCCAGCATGGCCTCGACGGCCTCGGCCGAGAGCACCCGGGTGCCGTCCGGTGCGGTGCCGCCGTCGACGAACAGCCGGGCGAAGCCGGCCACGTCGGCCGCGGTGGCGCTGATCCCCCCGTACGGGCCGGCCGAGCGGGGCATCATGTCCCACTGCGGGGTCGGCACCGGGTCCTCGCCCGGTTCGCCCATGTGTCCCATGGCGGCGCGGAACCGCAGCACTTCCTCGGGCAGGGTCATGGTGTGCGTCAGCCCGAGGGGCTTGTAGATCATGTCCTTCAGGGCTTCGTCCCAGGTGGTGCCGGTGATCACCTCGACGATGCGGCCGAGGACGTTGTAGCCGGTGCTGGAGTAGGACATCGTGGCGCCGGGCGGGTTGGTCATTCCCACGGTCCGGGCGCTTGCCACGTAGCGGGCGAGGCAGTCGTCGCCCCGACCGGTGTCCTTGACGTGGTCGCCCTGGATGCCGCTGGTGTGGTTGAGCAGTTGCCGGACGGTGATCGTGCGGGTGGCCTCCGCATCGGCGACGGCGAACTCCGGCAGGATGTCGATGACGCGTGCGTCCAGGTCCAGCTTGCCGGCGTCGGCCAGGAGCATCACCAGGGCGGCGGTGTAGCCCTTGCTGACCGAGCCGATCTGGAAGACCGAGTCCGTGGTCGTCGCCACGCCGGTCTCGCGGTGCAGGATCCCGCCGGCCAGTTCGTGGATCTTCCCGTCGACGAGGACCGCGAGGGTGGCGCCGGGGACGCGGTGGCGACTCAGCAGGGCGTCGAGGCGCGCCTGCCACCGGGCGCCGTCGAACGCGGTCGCGTTCTCCTTCGACTCGGTGACCTCGCGGTCCGTGCGCTCGACCGTTTCGCGGCTCAGGTTCTTCGACATGGCTTCTCCCCCACTGTGGCGTCGGTGTGACGGCGATGCGGCGACGACGGTCCGTCGTTGTCGAACGCCGCTCGTTCTGTCGAACACTGTACGGTGAGCGAACACCGTTCGCAAGTACGCACGACGTACGGGGAACGGGCTACCCTGATGCCCGAAGAGAGGAGCCGGTCATGGCGGCCAGCAAGGCCAGCAACAAGCAGCCCATCCCGTCGGTGTGGACGCGCCCGGAGCGGCGGAAGCGCGACCAGCCCGCGCTGAGCCGGAGCCAGATCGTGGCGGAGGCCGTCCGACTGCTCGACGAGGAGGGGATCGGTGCCCTGAGCCTGCGACGACTGGGGACGCGGCTGAACGCCGGGGCCACCTCGTTCTACTCGCACGTCGCCAACAAGGACGAGCTGATCGAACTGGTCGTGGACGAGGTCTACGGCGAGATCGTGGTGCCGACGGCGGGCGCCCCCACCGACTGGCGGGCCGACACCGCCCGGTGCGCGCAGAGCCTGCGGGCCACCATCCTGAAGCACCCGTGGATGGCCTCGGTCCTCGGCGAGGTGGGCATGTCCCACCTCGGGCCGAACCTGATGCGGGCCTCCGAGGGGATGCTGAGCCTCTTCAAGGCCGCCGGACTGCCCTCGGACGAGGCCGACCTGGCGGTCTCCACCCTCACCGCGTACGTCATCGGGATGAGCATCAGCGAGGCGTCCTGGCTGACCACGCTCGCCCGCAGCGGCCAGAGCGAGCGGGAATGGGTGGCGAACCTGTGGCCGTCCGCCGAGGAGGCCGCCGCGGACCACCCCGAGCTGCGCGAGCTGTACGCGGGGCAACGCGACCAGGACCCGCGCGCGATCCGCGACAAGAAGTTCGCCTACGGACTGGAGCGCGTGCTGGACGGTCTGGCGAGCGCGGTCGGGAACCGGGCCGAGTAGCCGGGCGACCGGTCCGGGCGCGGATGCGGCGGCCGCCCCCAAGGGACGGCCGCCGCATCCGCGCGCCGCTCACGCACCGGCCGTCGCGGGGCTCACCCGGCGCGGCCGCAGCAGCAGCGCGGCACCGGCCAGACCGGCACTCAGGATCGCGAGCCCGACCGCCAGCAGCTCCGGCCACATCGAGGCGCCGCCGAGGCTGCTGCGCAGCTGGACCAGGACGCCGGCCCGGGACAGCGCGTGCAGGACGATCACGGTGACCGCGGCCGCGGCGCTCGCGGTCCAGACGGCGGCCGTATCGCGCATCGCCAGGCAGCCGGCCAGCAGCAGGTAGACCACGGCGATGGCCATCGAGAGGGCGTCCGACGCACCGCCCTGGGTCTCCGCGGCCCCCACCGGCAGGTGGCTCAGCCCGCACAGGGCCAGCGTCGCCGCGGCCGGCCAGCGCAGTACGGACCGCAGGACACCGCCGACCGCGTGCACGGGCGGTGCGGGCGCCCCGGCCGTCTGCCAGCCGCCGCCCTGCGGCGCGTTGACGCCCGGCCAGGGGGCACGCTGGGGTCGCGGCGGGGCGTCCCAGTGGGTGGCGTCCCGCATCGCCGGCTCACCGGGAGCGGCCGGCCCGTGGGCGGCATAGCCGTGGTCGGGCCCCGGGTAGCCGTAGGGGTCGGCGTACGGATCGGCGTAGGGGTCGCTGAGCGAGGGCAGGGACGTGGTGGCCATGCCGGCGGTGTCGGCGTGGCCGTCGGGGAAGTCGTCGCCGTCTGACGGTTCCGCGGTCGGGACGTGGCCGTCCTGGGCCCGGTCGAACAGCTTGATCAGCTGGGCGACCTCGTCGACGGATCTGCCCACGGCCGCGGCCCGCAGCGCCTCGTAGCTCGCCTCCGCGGTGTGCGGGGCCTCGCCGAGCAGGGCGAGCAGCGGCCCGACCTCGCTCACGGGGCGGGTCATCGCCGCCACCCGCAGCGCTTCGTCGCCGGGGTTGGGGTCGTCTCCGCTGCGCTTGAGCAGCTCCACGAGAGCGGCGACTTCCTCTACGGGTCGCGTGGTGGCCGCCGTCCACACGAGGGTGCGGAACGAGACGTTCTCCTGGCTGGTGGGCGGAACGTATGCGCCGTGTTCCGTCGGGGACAGATCGGCTTGGCCCCCACGAGGAGCTGGTTCAGGTGACATGTAGCTACTCCACTGAACTAGGTGGGAGCGTCCGCACCGGAGGTGCCGGCGCTCATCGGGCGTTGTGCATGCTGGTTGTGCCTGCTGTGGTTCAGCCAACGTCCCTCTTGGCCGCGGGCGCCAATGCTGGCGGGCCATCCGGTGGAGACACGCCGCTGGCCAGGGAAACGACCGGGCGTGTCGGCGGGGCGGAATCAGCTCCGGGGGGAGCCCTGCGCGGTGGAGACGGTGAAGAGACCGCCCTGGGGGTCGCGGATCACGGCCTCGCAGCCGCCGCCGTCCACCATCGGGGTCACCGGTAGCGTCAGACCGCCCGCGGCCACGGCGGCCGCGGTGACCTTCTCGATGTCGTGCACGGGGAAGTACACGTGCCAGCGGGGGCGGACGTGCGGGTCCGGGGCGGCTTCGACGGCGCCACCGCGCAGCGCGGCCACGGTGTGCCCGCCGTCGTCGCGCACCACCACCTCGTCGTGCTCGTAGGTGATGTCGCAGCCGCCGGGCCGGTCGGGGGCCCAGCCGAAGACCTCCCCGTAGAAGATCGCCGACTCGAAGGCGTCGCGGGTGCGCAGCTCCAGGCACATGGGTGCTCCGCCCTGCCCGACGGCCCAGGAGAGCGTCTGGCCCTCCCAGAGGCCGAACACCGCACCGTCCCGGTCGGCGGCGAGCGCGGCGCGGCCCTTCCCCACTTCGAGCGGGCCGACGGCGACCGTGGCGCCGCGCTCGCGAATCCGGGCGGCGGTCTCGTTCGCGCTCTCCACGGCGAAGTACGGGGTCCAGGCGATGGGGACGTGCCACTGGGGGGTCAGCGCGCCGATCCCGGCGACCGGCTGGCCCTCGGCCAGGGCGATGGCGAACTCGGCCTCCAGGGTGCCGGGGCGGAAGCGCCAGCCGAGGACCCGCCCGTAGAAGTCCTGCGCGCCCTTCGGGTCGTGCGTCATCAGGCTCACCCAGCACGGGGCGCCGCCGATGGCCGCGGTGGTGTTGCGGGCTTTGGTGGCAGGCATCGGACTGCGCCTACCGGGGATGGCGGCGACCCCGGGTGCCGCGCGGGCCCGACGAGTGGCGGAGGAAGCCGATCAGCGCGACGGCCACCAGGGCGAGGACGACGAGCCAGAGCAGTTTCATGGCGAAAGTGGCACCCGCGAAAAGCAGCACGAGGAGCAGGACGAGGAGCAGAGGGGCCATCGGGACCCACCTCCGGACGGGCTGGTTCCGTACCTGGCCACCATTATGCGCTTCCGTGGTCGACCCCTCTCAGGGCCGGACCCCGCCCGGTCCGGTCTCCGTAACCGGCCGGACGGCGCAGCGTGACGCTTCGAGGTGCCGACGGCAGCGGGCCCTGCTTGGCTGGTAACAGCGGTTGGCTGGTAGCAGCGGCTTCCCGGGCGGGCGCCGGCCACGACGCACCTCCGGGAACGCCGGGTATCGGCACGCCGGGTACCGGCACGGGACGAGAAGGAACGGTCATGGGATCGGAAGAGACACGCGAACGCCTTCAGCACATGCGGGAGAAGGCCCGGGAGCTGGCCGAGGCCGCGGAGCACACCAGCGATCCCCGGGAACGGCAGCGGCTCCAGGAGAAGTCCCGCCGGCTCCAGAGCCGGAGCGAACAGGAGAGCGGGGACATCTACCCCTCGGAGTGATCCCCCGCCCGGTGCGGGTCCTCGGCCGGCGGGGCGCGGGCGTCGAGCCGGTACGGGACGAGCACTCCCGTAAGCCACTCGAACCGCCGGGCTCCCGGACGACTGGCCGCGCCGCCGGCCGCGCGCCGGACGCCCGGCTGTTGGAGTGGCTTACGGACGGGTGCCGGTGCGCCACCCGCGCCACCGGGAAGCCACCGGGAAGGAGGTGCGGCGGAGGAACGGCGGCAGGAGGCGGAAATGCACCGCAGGCGGCCCACCGTGGTCTACGTGCACGGCAACGGGAACAAGGTCCGTTCGGGATTGCTCAAGTCGCAGTGGGACCAGGCGCTTTTCGGCCGGGATATGGCGGACACGTCCCGCATGGCCTACTGGGCCGCGTTGCAGTACGCGCACCCGCTGCCGGATTTCCAGGTGGACGCGCTGGACGGCGGGCCGGTGATCGAGGGGGAATCGGCGGCCGCGGCGGCGTCCGGGATGTTCGACCCACCGGAGGAGTTCGTGGCGCGGACCGTCGGCGAAGCCTGGCGGGAAACCGGCGCCCCGGGGCTGGAGGGCCGGACCCCGGAGGGCCCGCACGATGTGGCGGTCGAGGGCGCGCTGGTCGGCTGGCTGCGGGAGATGACCTATCTCGCGGAGACGCTGGGCGAGGCGGAGACCGGCGGTGGCACCGCGCGGACCGGGGACGGCGGCGCGCTGCCGTTGGAGGTGCTGCCGCTGCCCCGGCCGCTGCGGACGGCGGCGTTCCGGGAGCTGGTTCGGCGTACTTTCAAGGATGTCCACGCGTACTTCTTCGGCGGCAGGGGACCGGCGATCCGGCAGGTGGTCGAGGAGGCGCTGCCGCCGCCGGCGGACGGGCCGCTGGTGGTCATCGGCCACAGTCTGGGGTCGGTGGCCGCCTACGAGGTGCTGCGGGAGCACGAGCGGGAGGTGGAGTTGCTGGTCACGGTGGGGTCGCCGTTGGCGATCACCGAGGTGCAGGACCAGCTGGCGCGGCCGCCCGCGGTGCCGGACGGGGTGCGGGCCTGGCGCAACGTGTCGGACCTGCGGGACCTGGTGGCGCTCGGGCACACCCTGCGGCCGGAGTACACCCCGTCGGAGCTGATCACCGATGCGCTGGTCACCAACAACAGCGAGAACCACCACGGGATCAGCCAGTACCTGGCGCAGTCGGCGGTCCGGGAACCGGTCGACCGCACCTTCGGCCAGCTTGCCTGAACGGGGACTTCCCACTCCGTGCCACGCCTTGCACCGGGGTAGACCGGGTGTAAGCATGACAAACAGGAGGACGGACAGGGAGTCAGGGAGCGGCCCGACGTACTCTCCCGCGGGCCGGCCGGGTAGGTGCGGCATGCCGTTGAGCGAGACGGAATGGGAACTCGTCACGATGTGGCTGGAGAGATATCTCCTCAACACCGTCGACCCGCACACCCAACTCGTCCAGTACGGGTTCTCCGAGGAGTTCATCGGCGCCCTCCCCCTCACCCACGTCAGCGGGGACAACGCCAGGACGTTGGTGTACGCCTCGCGCCGGACCATCCAGCGACAGGTGAAGCTCGTCGAGGTGGTCAGCACCATCGATGAGTTGGTCGTCCGCCCGGAGATCCGACGGGCGCGGGAGTTCCTGAGCCGCTTGCGCGAGGACGCCCGGGTCCACGCCACTCAGGACACCTTCCGCACCTGTGTCCTCAAGGGCGGTACGGAGGCGTTCATCGACCGCGAGGACCTGCGGGAGACCCTGCGCCGCTTCCTCGCCGACCCGGAGAAGTCGGTGCTGCTGGTGGACGGCGAACCGGACAGCGGACGGTCGTACACCTACCACTTCCTGCGCCACGTCGGGCAGCACAACGGGTTCCGCCCGGCCCGGGTCACCCTGTCGCGCACCTCCACCGCCCGGCAGGTGCTCGCGCGGCTGGCGGAGTTCGTCACCGATGCGCACACCGGGGCCCAGCCGTTCGACCCCACCGCGCTCAACGATCCGTTACCGTCGCTCAGCGACGCGGTGCACTGGGTGGTCGGTCGGGCCACCGCCGCCGACGAGCGCTACTGGCTGGTCCTCGACGAGTGCGACAAGCTCGATCCGCACTCCGATGTCTGGGACTTCATCGGCCAGTTGGCGCTGGCCATCTACGAACACGCCGCCATCCGCGGCGACCAGGCACCCCGCCTGGTGCTGCTCGGCTACGGCCGGGCGATGCGCCAACTCCCCTACGACCTGCGGGGCAGCCTGTGCTGGGACACCGCCCGGATCATCGAACCGCAGGACCTGCGCAGCTTCTTCGACCAACTCTTCCGCGAGGCGCCGCCCGCCCGCCTCGACGACGCCGACCCCGCGGAGATCTCCGGACTCGTCGAGGAGGCGGTGACGGAGGTGCTGTACGCCGCGCATGCCCGGGACGACGACGGCGAGAGCTATATGCGCAGGCTCTGCACGGCGACGGAGAAGGCCATCCATGTCTTCCGCTCCCTCTGACCCCGACCGCCTCGCCCGCTCCCGACTGCGGGAGGAGTTCGGCGCCCGACTGCGGCGGGAACTACGGCCGGAGGAGCCGACCCCGGAGGCCGTCCCGGACGCCCGCCGGGCCTACCGGGAGGCGGCCTGCCTGCTCGCCTCGTTCGACCCGCGGCGGCTGCGGCTGCCCGGTGAGGACCGCCCGACCGGCGGCGCGGTGCTGGCGCTGCTCGACGACTGCACCACCCTGGGCGTCCGGGACCACGCCAGGTGGGCGCTGAAGCCCGAGGCCAGGGAGACCGCGCTGCGCGGCATGTCCGGGCCGGCGGCCGCCCGGCACGCCCTGGAGGCCAACCGCGAACAGTTCCCCGCCGCACCCGGTGGCCCGGAAGCCCTCTGCCTGGCCTACCTCCAGGGCAACCTGCCGCCGACGGCCGACCGCCCGGCCCACTGGTCCGCCGACGAACTGGCCGACACCCTCCAGGCGGTGCTGTGGCTCTCCCGGATCCCCGGCGTCAGCGGCCTGCCCGACCCCGCCGAGCTCCAGGCGGCACTGGAACGGGCCCGGCTGCTGGCGCCGCTCCGGCGTCTGGTGGCGTCGCCGTTCCAGGGCCGTTCCGAGGAACTCCGCCAACTGCGCGCCTATATCGCCTCTATGGACGCGTCCGGAGCCGACGAAGGGACGGCACCGGCCGACCGGCCGACCGGCGCGGACGCCCGGGCGGCCTTCGTACCGCCGCTGGTCATCCACGGGCCGGGCGGTATGGGCAAGAGCACGCTGCTGGCCAAGTTCCTGCTGGACGACGTGGCCGGGTCGGCCGGCGGGCCCCCGTGCGGCGGGCCGGCCGCGTTCCCGTTCGCGTACATCGACTTCGAGCGGCCCACCCTCTCCATCCAGGAGCCGGTCACCCTGATCGCCGAGGCGGCGCGCCAACTCGGCGTGCAGTACCCGTCGTTCCGTGCCGAACTGGACGCGTTGGCGGACGAGTGCCAGCAGGCGGCCGCCACCCAGCGCGAGGAGCAGGAGCGGTGCACCCAGCTGCATCAGCTGGCCACCACCCGGGTGCTGGGCCGCAGTTCGTCGCAGGAGTTCCAACTGCTGGCCACCGAGCGGGAGACCGGGCTGGTCCGGCGGGTGGCCGACGTCCTGGTCCGCGCGGTGGCCGCGGCCGGTCAGCACGATCCGCCGTTCGTCCTGGCCGTCGACTCCTTCGAGGCGGCGCAGTACCGCGGGTCCCCGGTTCTCGGCCGGATGTGGGCGATCTGCACCTCGCTCCAGGGCGGCTATCCGCGGTTCCGGATGCTCGTCTCCGGCCGGGCGCCGGTCGGGCACCCCTCTCGTACCGTGGCGTTGGGCGAGATCGAGCTGCGGGAGCTGGAACGGCCGGCCGCGGTCGCCCTGCTGCGCTCCCTGGGCGTCGACGATCCCGATGTGGCGGCGGCGTTGGCCGAGCGGGTCGGCGGGCATCCGCTCAGCCTGCGGCTGGCCGCCCGGGCCGCCACGCTCGCCGGCGGCGCGTCCGAGCGGACCGGCGACCTGATCCGCAGCCTGCCCGAGCGCCGCCAGGAGGTCTTCCACCGCGTCGACCAGATGCTGGTCCAGGGCATCCTCTACGACCGGATCCTCAGCCACATCGCCAACGAGGACGTGCGGCGGCTCGCGTATCCGGGGCTGGCGCTGCGGGTGATCACCCCCGAGATCATCCGGGAGGTGCTGGCCGGGCCGTGCGGACTACGGGTGGCGACCGAGGAGGATGCGCACCGGCTGTTCGCCGAGCTGAGCCGGCTGGACATGGTCGAGCCGACCGGACCGGCGGCGGTGCGCTACCGCGGCGACGTCCGCGCCATCATGCTGCGGTTGCCCGGCGGGGACCGCACCGAGGTGATGCGCGGGGTCGAGCGACGGGCGGTGGCGCACTATGCGGCGCGGGACGGGGTGGAGGCGCGCGCCGAGGAGATCTACCACCGGCTGCGGTTGGACGAGGATCCGCGGTCGGTGGAGGAGCGTTGGCTGCCCGGCGTGGAACGGTTCCTGGCCGGGGCGCAGCAGGACATGTCGCCCCGGGCCGCGGGGCTGCTGACCGCCCGGCTCGGCGGTGGGGCGCCCGAGCGGGTGGCCGCGGGCGCCGACCAGGAGGACTGGGAGCGGATCGCGGCCCGCGAGGCGGAGGACTTGTTGGCGCAGGGGTTCGCGGACGCGGCGCTGACCCGGCTGGGGCAGCGGCGGCCGTGGACGCCGTGCAGCCCGCTGCACTCCCTGATGGCGGACGCCCTCAACCGGCTCGGGCGGCACGAGGAGGCCCGGCGGACGGTGGCGGACGCCGTCGGGAAGGCGGAGCGGGCGGGGTGTGCCGAGCGGCGGCTGGAGTTGCTGCTGCTCGCCGCGCGGCTGGCCGAGGAGGCCGGTGATCTGGCGGACGCGGACCGTCAGTTGCGGGTGGCGGAGGACGTCGCGGTCGGCCTCGGGCAGGACCTCGAAGCGATGGGCGCCCGGCTGGCGCGGGCCCGACTGCCGGCCGCCACCGGCGACACCGCCCGCTCCGGCGTCCAAGCCGGCCACCAACTTGCCACGCAGCTAAGGGAGTTGCCCGACCGGGTGTTGGCCGATCAGCCGGCGCTGGTCCGTGCGGTCGCCTCACAGATCTACGGTCAGGACCCCGGGGCGCTCACCCACGCCCTGGACGTCGTGGGCCTGCCGACGGACGACGGGACGCTGGACACGCTGGGTGCCGCGATGTGCCGGGCGACCCGCCGGCAGCCGGCGCTGCTGGGGTCGGTGATGGGGATCCTGGACGAGGCCGCGGGGCCGTCGGGGCCGCCCCCGTGGGCCGAACCGGCGGCGCCGAGTCCCGCGCCTCCGGGCCCGGCGACGCCAGGGCCGGCGGCACCAGGCTCGGCGACTCCGCGTACAGCGGCTCCGAGTCCAGCGGCTTCCGGCCCGCCGGCAGGTCCGGCCGCACCGAGCCCGGTGCCTCCGGGCCCGCCGCCGCCTCGGCCGGACCTCGGGGCAGGGGCAGGCGCGCGGGCAGGTGCCCCGGAACCGGCCTCCCACCCCACCGGCATCGCCGGCATCCTGCGCCTGGCGCGCGACCGCGGCACCCTCAACGCGCTCGCCCGCCGGCTGCTGGCCGTCCCCGACCACAGCGGTGAGCTGGTGTCCGGGGTGGCCGCGGCGATGGGCGTGGGGACGCACGGCCGGACGACACCGCAGGGGGCCGCGGCAGCACGGGCCGAGTGCCACCGGACGGACGAAGGGAGCGGCCCGGCCGGGCCTGATCACCGATGACCTGCTACCTCTCCCAGGACGAGATCCTCCACCTGCGGGACGCCGCGCTGGAGAGCGGACTGACCGACCCCACCGTGCGCCCGCTGCTGCTCGACGGCATCATGCCCAAGTACCGCGGCACGTTGCCGATGCTGGCCGCGCCGATGCGTCAACTCCACTCCGACCTGGCCCAGATGAACCAGGTGGAACGCCTGGTGGACGGTTCGGTCCCGCTGGAGATCTGGCTGCGCAACGCGGTGGCGCAGACCACCGAGGCCGAGCCGCTGAAGGTCTTCCAGCGCGCCCTGGACGAGGTGGCCCGGCACGCCGGCGGCGAACCCGACGTCCTGGCCGACCGCCCCGCCCCCGAGCTCAAGGAACAGATCGTCCACCGCGACGACACCGTCCCCATCGGCTTCCTGCGCGGCGGTGAGCTGGCCGGCACCGCGGTCGCCCGGCTCAAGGTGCCGCCGTACGAGGACGGCGCCCCGCTCCAGCCGAACGGCTTCCCGCACGCCGGCACCGGCTGGCTGATCGCCCCCACCCTCCTGATGACCAACCACCACGTGGTCAACGCCCGTACCGGGACCGGCGCCGAACGGCCCCTGGCGGCCCCCGAGGACCTACGGCTCCAGGCCCGGCACACCCGCGCCCGGTTCGGGTACGACAGCGAGTCCGGCGACCCCGACGACACCGGCGTGGAGGAGGCCGAGGTCGCCGAACTCGCCGCGGCGGACGAGGAGTTGGACTACGCGGTGCTGCGGCTGTCCGCGCCGCCCGACCGCCCGGTGCTGAAGCTGGCCCGGCGGCCGCTGAGGGTCGCCGACGGCGACTACGTGGCGGTCAACATCATCCAGCACCCCGGCGGCCAACCCAAGCGGGTGGCCCTGCGCAACAACCTGGTCTACGAGGCGGACGAGCACGACGTCCGCTATTTCACCGACACCCGTGGCGGCTCCTCCGGCTCCCCGGTCCTCACCGACGACTGGCGGGTGGTGGCGCTGCACCGGGGGACCCGGCGGGTGGAGGACGTGATGTTCCAGGGGCGGACGACCGCGTTCGTCAACGTCGGCACCCAGATGACCAGCGTGCTGCATCACCTGGAGACCCATGCCCCGGACGTCCACGCCGAGATCACCGCGGCGCAGGGCGGCGGCGGGGGCTGAGCCGGCCGACGGGCCGCCGCACGGCCCCGCCGACCCGACCGAGGAGGACGAGATGGACAAGCGGAGCCGATCACCGGTGGCGACCGGGCCCGAGCGGGTCTTCTCCGATCTGCGCGCGGTGGCGGCGCGGGTGCGGGACCAACTGTCCTGGGAGGAGCCCGAATCCGCCGTGGAACTGCCCGCGGAGGAGCTGCCGGCCGGGCAGATCTCGCAGTACGCCCGGCAGGAGCGCACCCGGGTGCTGTCGGCCGGCGTCAGCGGCCTGGAGAAGCTCGCCGAGGGACGGGCCGACGACATCAACGACGACGAGTCCTTCGGGATGGAGGCGATCGTCCTGCTCGAAGGGCGGCCGGCCATCCTCGTCCGGCACCAGGACTTCGCGCCGCAGCAGGGCGACTGGGCGCTGCTGGACGCCCACCGGGCGGCGATCCGGGAGTCCCTGGCCCGGGTCGGCCGGGTGGAGGTCTCCGGGCACCTCAGCCTGGACTGGCTGGGGACGGGGTTCCTGGTCGGGCCGGAGACGGTGATGACCAATCGTCATGTGGCGGTGGAGTTCGCCCGGACCGCGGGCGAGGACTGGGTCTTCCAACAGGGGCTGGGCGCCACCCTCGACCTGGGCGAGGAGTACGGATCCGGTCCGGAGCCCGCCGACGGCGGACCGTCGTACGAGGTCACCGAGGTCCTGGGGATCCACGAGGACGTCGATCTGGCCCTGCTGCGGATCGCCCCGTACCTCGGCGGCAGTGCGCTGCCCGCTCCCCTGGCGATCGCGGCGGACGCGCCCCCGGACCTGCCGGGGCACCCGGTGTACTGCGTCGGCTATCCGGCCTGGGACGGGCGCCGCAACGAACCGGAGTCCATGCGCCGGATCTTCATGGACGTCTACAACGTCAAGCGGCTCCAGCCGGGGACGACCACCGGCCTGGAACCGGAGGGGAACGTGATGCGCCACGACTGTTCCACCTTGGGCGGCAACAGCGGCTCACCGGTCATCGACCTCACCGACCACCGCGTCCTCGGCCTGCACTTCGGCGGCCGTTACGGACTGGGCAACTACGCCGTACCGCTGTGGCAGTTGGTGGAGGACCCGCTGCTGGTACGGGGAGAGGTCAACTTCGTATGAGCGTCCGGCGGGAAGACGCGGACGGGGGAACGGGGACGGACGGGGTGCCAGGTGGCGTGCGGCTCCGCCGGCGGGCCCTGCTCAAGGCGGCGCCGGCCGTCCTGTGGGGCGTCGCGGGGTGTGCGGGCGGGGGTTCCGCGGGGGCGCCGTCGTCGGCGCGGCCGCGTACGACGACGACGGGGCCGGTGTCCCGGTTGCCGGAGGTCGGTGTGTGGCGGCCGAGCCCGGGGGACGTGCGGCCGGAGGTGAAGGTGCGGGCCGTGGAGCTGGTCCGGGCAATCGGGGCGTGGCCGGCCGGGGAGCGGGGCGCGGCGCGGGCGCGGGTCGGGGCGCTGGGACTGGCACCGTCGCTGGTCGACCAGGCGGGGCCGCTGCGGCCCGCGGGTACGGAGGCGGTGCTGGAGGTGGTGGACGCCCAGTACGGGGGGATCCTGGCGGACGCGGCGAGCGTGCTGGTGGTGTGCCGGCAGTGGGTGCGGCGGGCCGACGGGGCGGTGGTGGCGGGCGGAACGACGGTGGACGTCCGGCTGCGCCGGGCCCGGCCGCGGTGGGTGGTGACGGCGCTGCATCCGGCGGCGCCCGGTGCGCCGTCGGCGGCGCCGGGCGAGGCGGCGCGGCGGGTGCTGGCGGCGGGGCCGGCGATCGAGTTGCCGCCGGCGGCCGCGGCGGACGTGCGCAGCGGTGCGGTGCACACCAGCGTGCTGGAGGCGCTGCTGGAGCTGGCGCGGAAGCACCGGCTGGGGGTGAGCGTGGTGCGGTCCGGGCATCCGTTGAAGGTGTTCGGGACCGACCGGCCCAGCGACCATCCGCGGGGGCGGGCGGTCGACGTGTGGCGGATCGACGGGCGTGCGGTGGTCGATCCGGCGACGCCGCGGCGGCTCGTCGAATCGTTGATGCGTGCGGCGGCGGCAGCCGGGTCGTACAACGTCGGTGGGCCGTACCTGCTGTCGGGCGGGGCGGCCGGCCAGTTCTTCTCGGACGACACCCACCGGGACCACGTGCACATGGGCTTCGGCACCTGATCCCGGCGGGGTTCACGCCGGCGAGACTTCCTGACGCACCGTCACTTCTTGACGAACTCGGTGGTGTAGGTCTTCTTCAGGTCGATGGTGGCGTTCTTGAGGGTGGGGTTGAACGCCTTGAGGACGCGTTCGACGGTGGCGGGGCCGTCGGCCGGCATCACCCCGTCCTTGGTGAACATCGGCAGGGTGTCCTTGATGGATTGGACGTAGAGCTCCTTGCCGCCCTGCGCGTAGTCCGCGGGCATCTTCTCCGCGATCTGCTCGGGGGTGTGGGTGGACATCCACTTCAGGGTCTTGACGAAGGCGTTGGCGAGCTTCTGGACGGTGTCCTTGTGACTGTTCACCCAGTCGGTGTTCATGTAGAGGCTGGAGGACGGGTAGGGGCCGCCCAGCGCCTGCTGCGAGCCTTCGGGGGTGCGCATGTCGACGAGCACCTTGCCGATCTTCTTGTTGACGACCTGGGCGACGGTCGGGTCGGTCGTCATCCCGCCCTGGATGGAGCCCTGTTCCAGCGCGGAGAGGAAGGTCTGGCCGGCGCCGACCGCGACCGGGGTGAACTCGTTGACCTGGACGCCGTTCTTGACCGCCAGGTACTTGGTGAGGAAGTCGGTGGACGAGCCCAGCCCGGTGACGCCCAGCTTCTTGCCCTTGAAGTCCTTCGCCGAGGTCAGCTCGGACGCGGCCTTGTTGGAGACCACCTCCACCTCGCCGGGCGCGTGGGCGAGCTGCACCACCGATTCGACCTGCTTGTTCTTGGCCTGGAGGTCGAGGGTGTGGTCGTAGAAGCCGACGACGCCCTGGACGTCACCGGAGACCAGGGAGGTGGTGGCCTGGACGCCGGCGGGTTCGGTGAGCAGGGTGACGTCGAGGCCCTCGGCCTTGAAGTAGCCGAGCTGCTGGGTGAGTCGGGCCGGCAGGTAGATGACCTTGTCCAGGCCGCCCACCATGATCTGGAGCTTGCCGTCCTTGGCGTCCGCGGACGAGCCGCCCGTGGAACCGCCGCCGCAGGCGGTGAGGCCGGTCAGGGCGAGCGCGGTGGCGGCGACCGCGGCCGAGATCTTGAGTGGGGTACGCATGGTCACGTCCTTGTGAGGTGAGGCGGTGCGGGTGGGGTGGGCGGCAGCGGGGTCAGCGGTCGGCGCCGCTGTCGGCCGGCTTCCAGCGGAAGAGCCGCCGTTCGAGGAAGGCCAGCAGTCCTTCGGCGAGCAGGGCGACGACGGCGAGGATCACCATGGCGGCGTAGACACCGGCGGCGTTGAAGGTGCCCTGGGAGGCCGAGACCAGCAGGCCCAGGCCCTTGGTCGCGCCGATGTACTCGCCGACGATGGCGCCGATCAGGGCGAAGCCGAAGCTGACGTGCAGGCTGGTGAAGATCCAGGACGTGGCGGAGGGGATGACGACCTGGAGGGTGACCTGGCGGTTGCTGGCGCCGAGGATCCGGGAGTTGGCCACCAGGTTGCGGTCGACCTCGCGGGCGCCCTGGAAGGCGTTGAAGAACACCGGGAAGAAGACCAGGACGACGGCGGAGGCCACCTTGGAGGCCGGTCCGAGGCCGAACCAGATGAGGAAGATCGGGGCCAGCACGATCCGCGGCAGCGCGTTGAGGACCTTGATGTACGGGCCGAGGACATCGGCCAGGAAGCGGACCCGGCCGAGCGCGATGCCCAGGACGACACCGCCGATGACGCCGATGACCCAACCGAGCAGCGCCTCGTAGAGCGTGTACCAGACCTGCTCCCACAGGGTGCCCTGCGGGGTGCCGTTGAGCGCCCACTGGGTGATCTGGTCCCAGATCTTCGACGGCATCGAGAAGTTGAACGGGTCGATGACGGCGGCCCGGGCCAGCCCCTCCCACAGGGCGAGCAGACCGACCAGGAGCGCGGCCCGGCTCCCGTAGACGAGGAGCTTGTGGTTGCGGGCGGCGCGGGCGCGGGCCTGGCTGCGCTCCCCCGTGGGGCCGGCCTTGGTGGTGGCGGCCGGTGCGGTGACGGTCTCAGGCGACATGGGCGGCACCCCTTTCGCGGGTGATCCGGACCTCTTCGCCGAGCGAGGACCAGATCTCCCGGTAGATCTCCAGGAACCGCGGCTCCAGCCGCACCGACTCGACCCGGCGGGGGCGCGGCAGGTCGATGGCGAAGACCTCCTTGACGGTGGCCGGGCCGGCGGTCATGACGACGACCTTGTCGGCGAGGGCGATCGACTCCTCCAGGTCGTGGGTGACGAAGACGACGGAGGCGCCGGTGCCGGACCACAGGTCGAGGAGTTCGTCGGACATCAGGGCCCGGGTCTGCACGTCGAGCGCGGAGAACGGCTCGTCCATCAGCAGGATCTCGGGGTCGTTGACGAAGGTCGCGGCGAGTGCGACGCGCTTGCGCTGGCCGCCGGAGAGTTGGTGCGGGTAGCGGTCCTCGAAGGCGGCGAGGCCGACCCGGGCGAGCCATTCGCGGGCCCGCTCCTTGGCCTCGGACTTGGGGACGCCGCGGAAGCGGGGGCCGGCCATGACGTTGGAGAGCACGGTGCGCCAGGGGAAGACGGCGTCCTGCTGGAAGACGAAGCCGACCTTGTCGCCGATGCCGCGGACCGGCTCGCCGGCCACCAGCACCTCGCCCTCGGTGGGCTCCTCCAGGCCGCTGACCAGGGTCAGGGTGGTGGACTTACCGCATCCGGTGGGCCCGACCACGGCGACGAACTCACCGCGGCCGACGGTCAGGTCCAGGTCCCGGACGGCGGTGTGCAGTCCGCCCGAGGGGGTGCGGAATGTTTTGCTCGCCCCCCGTAGCTCGATGGCGGGGCTCGTGTGGCTGTTCATGGACCGGGAGGCTAGGAGTGAGCCGGGCCACAGCGGCAGCCTTGTGGGCGCAAGCCGTCTTTCTGCGCGCAAACCCTGTTGTGCCCATTTTGCTCACGCTAGAACAACAAAAGTTCGACGGGGGCTGGGCAGCCGGGCCTCGGCGGCTTACGTTGCGTTAACACCAGATCAACAGGCAGCATCACAAACAGGCAGTGCCGGTTCCGCATCGTGCGCAGGGCCGCCGAGACAAGGGGGACCGCATGCGGATCCACTGGCCCCGTCGCGTCTTCGCGCAGGTCCTCACCGCCCAGCTGGCCATCACCACCGGCGTGATGGTGCTGGCCACCGGACTGTTCCTGGCCCCGCTCAGCCACGCCCTGGACGACCAGGCGATGCGCCGGGCCCTGGCCATCGCCGAGACCGCGGCCGCCGACCCGGACCTGGCCCGCAACGTGGAGGCCACCACACCGGCCCCGCGCGGCCCGGTGCAGACCACCGCGGAGCGCATCCGGCGGGCGACCGGCGCGCTGTACATCGTCGTGATGGACACCCGCGGGGTCCGCTGGTCGCACACCAACATCGCCGAGATCGGCCACCACGTCTCCACCGACCCCAGCCGGACCCTGGCCGGCCAGGAGGTCCGCCAGATCGACACCGGCACCCTGGGCCGGTCGGCCCGCGCGAAGGTGCCGCTGCGCGACGACACCGGCGAGATCATCGGCGCGGTCTCGGTCGGCATCGCCTACGACAGCGTGCACGGGCTGCTGCTGAGCGCCATCCCGGGGCTGCTGCGGTACGCGGGCGCGGCGCTGGCGGCCGGGGTACTGGCCGCGGTGGTGGTCGCCCGGAGCCTGCGCCGCCGTACGCACGGCGTCGCCACCGCGGACATCTCGGCGCTGCTGGACGAGCGGGAGGCGATGCTGCACGGCATCCGGGAGGGGGTGGTGGCCTTCGACCGGCGGGGCCGGATCCGGCTGGTCAACGACGAGGCAGGGCGGCTACTGGGCCTCGACGCCGGCGCCGCGGGCCGGGACCTCGACGAAGTGCTGCCACCGGGCCGCACCACCGACGTACTGGCCGGCCGGGTGGCCGGCAGCGACCTGCTGGCGATCAGCGGCGGCCGGGTGCTGGTGGCCAATCGCGTCCCGACCCGGGACGGCGGCGCGGTGGTGACCCTGCGGGACCGCACCGAACTGGAGCTGCTGGGCCGGGAGTTGGACAGCACCCAGGGCCTGCTGGACGCGCTGCGCGCCCAGGACCACGAGCACGCCAACCAGCTGCACACGGTGCGCGGGCTGCTCGAACTGGGCCGGTACGACATGGCGGTGGAGTTCGTCGCCGAGGTGGCCAGCGCCCACCGGGCGTCCGCGGAGCAGATCGCCGAGCGGGTGCACGACCCGCTGCTGTCCGCACTGCTGGTCGGCAAGGCGGCGATCGCCGCCGAGCGCGGCGTCTCCCTGCGGGTGTCGCCCGTCACGCTGCTGCCGGACGCGGTGGTGGACCCGCGCGACCTGGTCACCGTCCTGGGCAACCTCATCGACAACGCGCTGGACGCCACCGCCGAGCGCCGCGGCGTCGAACCGTTCGTCGAGGTCGAGCTGCGCGCCGAGGGCACCACGGCGGTCGTCCGGGTCAGCGACACCGGGCCCGGTGTGCCGCCCGAGATGCGCGAGCGGATCTTCGCCGAGGGGTGGTCCACCAAGCGCGCCACCGTCGCGTCCCGGGGCCGGGGCATCGGCCTGGCGCTGGTGCGCCGACTCTCCGAGCGCTACGGCGGGATGGCCCGGGTCACCGCCCGTGCGGGCGGCGGCGCGGTCTTCACCGTCGTCCTGCCCGAAGCGCTGGCCCCCGAGCGCCTGGCTCGCCCCCACCCCTTGTCCGCCCTCCACCCCCAGCAGACGGCGCTCCGCGCCGGCCCTCCCTCTCGTCAGCTCACGGCCACAGGAGAGTCACCGTGATCGATGTCCTTGTCGTGGACGACGACTTCCGCGTCGCGGAGATCAATGCCGCGTACGTGTCCCAGGTGCCCGGCTTCCGGGTCGTCGGCCGCGCCCACACCGCGGCCCACGCGCTGGCCACGTTGGAGCGCCACCACGTCGACCTGGTGCTGCTCGACCACTACCTGCCGGACGAGACGGGCCTGACCCTGGTGCGGCGGCTGCGCCAGATGGGCCACCACTCCGACGTGATCATGGTGACCGCGGCCCGGGACGTGGCCACGGTGCAGGCCGCGATGCGGTACGGCGCCCTGCAATACCTCGTCAAGCCGTTCGGCTTCTCGGGGCTGCGGGCCAAACTGGAGGGCTACGCCGCGCTCCGCCGCACCGTCGAGGGCGTCGGCGGTCGGGGTGAGGCCGGCCAGGAGCAGGTGGACCGGATCTTCGCCGCGCTCCGCACCCCGGACACCCCGCACTCCGGACTGCCCAAGGGCCACTCCGCGGCGACCGTCGACCTGATCCGCCGCATCCTGGACGAGGCCGGGCTGCCGCTCTCCGCCCACGAGGTCGCCGAGCGCGCCGGAGTCAGCCGCTCCACCGCCCAGCGCTACCTCAAGCACCTCGAACGCACCGGCCACATCCGCCTCACCCTGAAGTACGGCGACACCGGGCGTCCGGAACACCGGTACGCCTGGGCGCGGGCGAGTTAGGGCCTGTCCGGTGGGTCAGGGCCCGGGCGGGCCCACGGCCGCCGGGCGTCGTCAGCGGCTCGCACCGGCTGCGTCGTCGCGGTCGGCGGCCGCGTAGCCGGCTTCGATCAGGGCGCGCAGACCGGCCCGCGGCGGGCCGGACCGCACCGCGAGGTAGGCCCGCATGGTGGGCGTCGGCTCGCACAGGGGGCGGAACACCACGCCGGGGACCGGGAGTTGGTCGGCGTGCGGGGCGTAGAAGACCGTCCAGGACGGTCTGCCGTAGCCGATGGCGGCGAGGGTGTCCTGGGCGTTGGTGAACTCCGGTCCCGGGAGGGGCTCGTAGCCGGCCTCCCGGCAGGAGCGCATGACCAGGTCGTGGAGTGCGGGGTTCCGAGCGGGCGGGGAGAGTCGCAGCGGCAGCTCGGCGAGCCGGGCCAGCTCGACGGTCTCCCGCGCGGCGAGTTCGTGGCGCGCGGGCAGCGCCACCATCAGCGCGTCCTGCCACAGCGGCAGGAACTCCAGGTCGGGGTCGGTCCGTTCGCCGCGCAGCAGGGTGGCGTCCAGATCGCCGGTGCGCACCTTCGCGAGCCGTTCCTCGGTGCTGCCGGTGACGAGTTCCAGTGGGGCGTGGCCGGCGAGCCGGGCGAACGCGGCGAGCAGGGCGTCCAGCCGTGCGCCCAGTCCGGAGCTGGTGCCGAGCCGGACCGTCGCGGCCTGTTCGGAACGCAGTTCGTCGATGGCCTCCCGGGCGCGGGCCTGGAGGGCGAGCATCTCCCTGGCGTAGGGGAGGAGTCGGTCGCCGGCCTCGGTGAGGCGGACGACGCGGGTGGAGCGGGCGAACAGTTCCGTGCCCAGTTCGCGTTCGAGCCGGCGCAGCTGCTGGCTGACCGCGGACTGCACGATGTGCAGCCGCTCGGCGGCCCGGCCGAAGTGCAGTTCCTCCGCCACGGTGAGGAAGTAGCGCAGCTGTCGGAGCTCCATGGTCCGTGGTCCCCCTGTTCGCCATGACCGGCATTGATCACTGTTCGCGATCAGTGTAGGCGCGGATCGCTCATTGGTCAGCGGACGTGATCGCGGTTGGCTTGGCACATCACGAACCACGGGCCCTCCCGGACCCCCGAGGCGAGAAGAGGCCGCCATGCCCCACCTGGACGTCAACGACACCACCCTCTACTACGAGGACGAGGGCAGCGGCCCCGCGCTGCTGTTCCTGCACGGCTGGGGCACCAGTGCCCGGACCTGGGGCGCGCAGCTGCCCGACTTCACCCGGGACCACCGGGTGGTCACGGTCGACTGGCGGGGCTGCGGGCGGTCGGCCCGCCCCGTCCGCGGCAACACCACCGCCGGAGTGGTCAACGACCTGGTGGCCCTGATCGGCGCGCTGCGGCTGGACCGACCGGTGATCGTCGGCTCGTCGGTCGGCGCGACCTTCGCCACCGAACTGGGCGTCCGCCGCCCCGAGTTGATCAGCGGCGTGATCGCCGTGGACGGGCCGGCGTACTGGCCGTCCACCGGGATGCCGATGACGGAGCTGAGGGAAGGTCTGCGCCTGGACCGGGCCGGCACGCTCGCCGACTGGGTACCCGGATGGTACGCACCCGGCACCTCCCCCGCCCTCATCGACTGGACGGTCCGACAGATCCTCGACTCCGGCGTCCACATCGACCAGCACTTCGTCGCCGCCAGCAGCTACGACCCGCGGCCGATCCTGCCCGCGCTCCAGGTGCCGATCCACTACATCCACGGCGAACTCGACACCTCCATCCCCCTTCAAGTGGCCCGGACCTGCGCCGCCCTCACGCCCGGCGCCGAACTCACCGTCGTCACCGGCGCCGGCCACATGCCCCACCAGGAAGACCCCGACCAGTTCAACACCGCACTGCGCGCCGCACTCGCCCGGATGGCACCGGCCAGCCACACCTCCGCCTGAACACCCGCCCCACCCCGCGCCTGCCCAGGCCCCCGCACGGACGGCCCGGGCAGGCGGTCCGCACAACCCACCCATGAAGGAGACCTCCCATGCCCGTCACACGGGTACCCCTCAGCGCCGGCGCGGCCAGCGTCGAGTACGACCGCACCGGTACCGGCCCGGGACTGGTACTGGTGCACGGCACCGGCGCCACCCGCGAGCAGTGGCTCCCGCTGACCGAAGCCGTCGCCGACCGCTTCACGGTGGTCGCGCCGGACTACTCGGGCTCCGGCGGCACCACCGACCACGGCGGCCCGCTCACCCTGGCGGACCTCGCCGACGAGGTGCTGGCCGCCGCCGACCACGCCGGGCTGGACCGCTTCCACCTGGTCGGCCACTCGCTCGGCGCCGCGATCGCCACCCACCTCGCCGCGCACCGGCCCGAGCGGATCCACTCGCTGGTCCTGCACGCCGGGTGGGCGCACACGGACACCCGGATGCGGGCCGAATTCGCCTACTGGCTCGACCTGTTGCAGACCGACGCCGCACAGGGCACCGCGCACTTCGCCCGGATGCTGCCGCTGGCGGCGTTCGGCCCCCGCTACTGGGAGCACACCGACACCGCGGCCAACGAGGAACTGGTGCGAGGGCTGGCCACGACCCTGGCGCCCGGCATCGCCCGGCAGACCGAGGTGGACCTGTCGGTGGACCTGCGCCCGCTGCTCGGCCGGGTCACGGCGCCGACGCTGGTACTGGCCAGCGCCCACGACCGGATCATCGGCGCCGATCAGCAGCAGGCGCTGCTGGCCGGGATCCCCGACAGCCGCTATCAGGAGATCGACGCCGGACACGGGGCGCCGGCCGAGGACCCGGCCGGATTCGCGGCCCTGATCGCCGGGTTCCTCGACGAGCGCCGCACCGCGGAGGAATCCCGTGCGGCGGACGCCCCGGCCGAGTCGACGGTCGCGGCGCGGGCGTAGGCCCCCGCGCCGGAGTGTGGAGACCTACACCCGGTCCGCTCCCCCGCCCCCGATTTCGGTCCACTTTCCCCGCATTGGACCATGAAGCGGAGGCGCGCTCCCCGCTAGCGTCGGCCACGAACGGTCCCGAACCGACGAACGGAGCGCATCGTGCACCCCCCTCTCGCCGCCGACCTCGCCGCGCTGCCCGACCTGTTGGAGGCCACCCGGCAGCAGGCCGCGGCCCTCCTCGACGGGCTCGCCGAGGCGCCGGTCGTCCCCGCCCGGCCGACCCCGGCACCACAGCCGCTGCCCGAGCGGGGCACCGGACTCCGGGACGCACTGGAGGACTTCCGGGCACGCTGGCAACCCGGGCTGTCGGCGAGCGCCGGCCCGCGCTACCTCGGCTTCGTCACCGGCGGCGTGACCCCGGCGGCCCTCGCGGGCGACTGGCTGACCGCCACCGCGGACCAGAACTCCATGTCGTCCCTGGACGCCACCGGAGCGCACCTGGAACGGGAGACGGTGGACTGGCTGCGCGCGCTCTTCGGGCTGTCCGACGCCCAGGAGGGCGCGCTGGTCAGCGGCGCCACCATGTCCAACACGGTCGGCCTGGCGATCGCCCGCGAATGGCTCGGGGAGCGGCGTGGCGTCTCCCCGGCCGAGGACGGGGTGGCCGCGCTCGGCCCGGTGCGGGTGCTCTCCGGCGCCCCGCACTCCAGCGTGGCCAAGGGGCTGTCGATGCTCGGCCTCGGCCGGTCCGCGCTGGTCACCGTCCCCACCCTCCCCGGTCGGGAGGCGGTGGACCCGGCCGCGCTGGAACGCGCCCTCCAAGAGGCCGACGGCCCCTGCGTCATCGTCGCCAACGCCGGCACCGTCAACACCGTCGACTTCGACGACCTGCCCGCCCTCGCCGCGCTCCGCGACCGCTACGGCTGCTGGTTGCACGTCGACGCCGCGTTCGGCGCCTTCGCCGCGCTCTCCCCGCACCACGCCCACCTGGCCGACGGTCTCGACCTGGCCGACTCGCTCTGCATCGATCTGCACAAGTGGCTGAACGTCCCGTACGACAGCGCGGTCCAGTTCACCCGGCGCCGTGACCTCCAGGCCCGGGTCTTCCAGAACGCCGCCGCCTATCTGGGCCCGCTGGGCGACACCCCCGATCTCGTCCATCTGACCCCGGAGAACTCCCGCCGACTGCGCGCCCTCCCCGCCTGGTTCACGCTGCGCGCTTACGGGCGCGAGGGCCACCGCGACATCGTGGAACGCTGCGCGGACGGCGCCCGCACCCTGGGCGAGGCGGTCGCCTCCCTCGACGGCCTGCGGCTGCTCGCCCCGGTCCGCCTGAACGTCGTCTGCTTCACCCTCACCGACTCCCCCAGCGCCGTACGCCTCGCCGACCTGGCCGACGCCCTGGCCGACGAGGTGTTCCTGACCCCCACCGTGCATGCGGGAGTGCCCGCCCTCCGCGCCGCGTTCAGCAACTGGCGGACCACCGCCGAGGACGTCCGACGAATCGTCACGGCCCTGGAGTCCGCGGTCCGGAAACTGCCCGCACCGTGACGGAACCCCGGGTCGGACGGCGGGCACGAGCCGACCTCGGGCGTCACTCGGCGCCGCCCGGCACACCGACACGATCCCTCGGGACAGGTCCCAGGGCCTGTGCGGAGTTTGGATCACTGGATCGGTTGCTCCCGGCTCAGGCGGGCGTCGGTTCCGGTGTCAGGTCTGCCGGCGGGGCGTGGAAGAAGTCGCCGAATCGGTGTGCGAGTGCGGTGGTCAACCGGTCTCGGGCCCGGGTCAACTGCTCGATGCGCTGGTTGAGTTCGGCCACTCGCTGGATGGTGACTTCGGCGACCGGGCAGTGGCCCGTCCCGCCTTCACCGGTCGTTGCGGAGGTCCTGCCCCCGGACGGTGACGTGATGTCGAGTACGTGGACGAAGGCCCGTACGTCACCGATCGTCAGGCCCGCGTCCAGCAACTCACGAATGGCACGCAACCGCTCGATGTCATGCTGTCCGTAGTCGCGATGACCCGACGGCGTACGCCGCGCTGTGAGCAATCCCCGCTGCTCGTAGTAGCGCAGCGCCCGCGGGGTGAGGCCCGAGGCCGCCGCCGCATCACCGATACGCATCGTTGTTCCTCCTCGGGCCCGGGTTCAGAGCTCTACCAGCACTGCTCCCACATGACGTCCTTCGATCAACTCACACAACGCCCGCGGTGCCTGATCAATGCCCGGCAGTCGGGTGCGCGGGAAGGTGAGGGTGCCGTCGTGCAGCCCACGGCTGAACTCCCGGAACCACTCGGGGACCGCGTCCAGGTGATCGCTGCCAGACATGCCGCGCAAGTTGATGCCCCGCAAGATGAGGGCGCCGGTGTCGATCTCGACCGGTGCGCTCAGGTTGCCCGACATCTGTCCGGACAGCGTGCCGACGAGAGCGACGCGGGCGCCGCGGCGGGCGACGGCCAGCGCGGCCAGCAGTTGTTCCCCGCCGACGTTGTCGAAGACCGCGTCGATGCCGGTAGGGGCCGCCTCGCGCAGTTGGTCTTCGATCGGGCCCGCATCGCGGGTGACGACGGCGTCGTAGCCGAGTTCCTCGACCAAGTACTGGCCCTTGCGGCGGAAGCTGGTACTGCCGATGACCCTCGTCGCGCCCCGCAGGCGGGCGAACTGCCCAGCCAGGGAGCCGACTCCACCGGCCGCAGCGGTGACGAACACCGTGTCCCCGGCCCGTACCTCGGCTCCCCGCACGATCCCCAGCCACGCGGTCAGCCCCTGTGACAAATACGCAGCGGCATCCGGCAGCGCCTCGGGGTCGATGCGCTGCGCGTCTGCCGCATCGATGAGTGCGTACTCACGCCAGCCACCGTTGTGGGTGATGAGGTCGCCGGGTTTGAGGTCGGTGCCCGGCGCGGCGACCACCACGCCGATGGCCGGTCCTGCCAGGACCTCGCCCGGCTCGTAGGGCGGCATGGGCAGATTGGTGTCGCCGCGCACAAGGGTGTCCATTACCGCAGCGACGCTCATCAGCTGGTTCCGCACGAGCACCTCACCAGGGACCGCCTCGGGCACCGGGACCTCGGCAATGCGGAAGTGGCCGGTGCGGAGGGGGCCTTGCGGACGGGCGGCCAGGCGCACCTCCCGATGGGTGGCAGGAACAGCAGTGGTCATCGAAACTCCTCGACGAAAGGGCGGGCAAAACCCGCAAGGCGCGGCCGCCCCCTACGGGGTCGACGCACAACATCCCGACGACGCTAAAACTTGACGCATACGTCAAATGCAAGCTCCCACCCGGCCCTGGCAGGGGCTGAAGCGGGGTGCCGAGTCGGTTTGCTGCGAGGTAGCTCTCGGGAGTCTTGTCGTAGACGCTCATGCTCCCTCCCTTTTTCAGCCCGCCCCGGAGGCGGAGCAAGTTGGTGCTTAGCGTGACGTTGCCCCGGTCACCAGCTCATCGAGGCCGAACTGTTCAGGCGGGAGCGGAACATCATCCAGCGTCGGGGCGGGGCGCCGGCACAGGACATGCAGACCGCGAGCTTCCACCGTGCTGGCGAGGTGTCCGCCGCAGCCCTTGCAGTCGGCCGACGGCCGCTCGTTCGCCCCGGCCGGCGTGATCGCGTCCTCGTCCGGCTGGTTGGCGGCCAGCGGGACAAGGAACGCTGGGCGGATCAGGGCGGCGAGCCGGCGGGCGCGGAACGGCATGGGGCTCCCCGCGGCAGGTGATGTGACATCACCTGACGGCTACCCAGCACCGAGTAGTGGGGGTGGCAAACCGGCGGTAGGGATCCCGTCACGGCTCGAAAGCGGCGCGTCCCCGATCGGACAGATGACGCAGTCGAGTTCGCGGCCGCAGGCCCGAATCTGTCCGCGGAGGGTGTCGGCGACTACTTCGTGGTCCCAGCTCGCCGGCACGGTCTCGATGACCCCTTCGATGATTTCGGCGCGGTCGTCCTTGAGATGCTGCATGGCGTACTGGACTGGCTCCGGGTTGGCGCTGTTGCCAGCGCCAACCCGGGGGGCCAGGGCATACGTTTCCGCTTCCCGCTATGGGCTGGCGGGCCCGTCGCACCACTCGGTCTCTGACAAGAGCCGTGGCAGGTGGATTACCGACCGCTCGCAGGGACGAGCGAACCGTCGGAGGCGGCAGGCAGGGCCTGGCTGCGAAGCGTCCGGCCTGTGATGACGCGGGTTCCGTTGATGTCCGCGTGAATCTTGCGGGCGAGGCTCTCGATCACCTCTACGCCGGCCTGCATGCTCGCACGGCCCGAGGTCAGGACCACGATCCCGTAGTCATGGCCTCCCCCCGTGAAGGCGCCCACACTGTGTACCCGCCAGCTACCACCGGTGCGCTGAAGCCAGCCGTTCTTCACCTGGACCGTCGCCTCGCTCGGCGCGCCGGCCGGTACCCCCCAGCGCTGACTGGGGATGACCTGGTGCAACAGGCTCAACGCGTAGGCCCGGGAGCCGTCGACGAGGATGGAGTTCGCGGCGGTGAAGAGCTCTATCAGGGTGAGCTGGTCGGTGGCGTCGATCTGGGTCAGACCCCAGTAGCCGTCCGGATCGGGGACGGTGCGCTGCATGCCTGCAAGGCGCAGGAACTCCTTGATGCGGTTGAGGCCGAGCTGTTTCCACAACGTGGTGGTGGCGTCGTTGTCGGACGTCGTGATCATTTTCGCGGCGAGGGTGCGCTCGGTCTCCGTCAGCGCACGGTGCTCGTCCTGGGCCTGGCGCAGCAGGGCGCCCAGCACGATGACTTTGACGACGCTGGCTGAGTCGTGCTGTCGGTCGGCGTCGTAAGTGCAACGGGTCTTGGTGACACGGTCGTACAAGGCGATCGAGGTGTCCCCCTTCGCTTCCGGGGAAGCGACCACGGCCCTTATGTCATGGGCGAGTTGGTCGGCGAGGCCAGACTTGGCAGAGGTGCATACGACCTGAGGGCCCGTCCGACCGTCGGCCGAGACCGACACTGCGCTCGCCGGGGCGGCGGCCACTACGGTCGAAGATATGGCCGCGGTGAGAGCTGTTACTGCCGACGCGCGCCGCAACCCGCGGGCACGGGTGCGTATTCGGTAGAGCAAGAGTGAGGTTCCTTTCGATTCATGCTCGTGGGGCCCTGCCAGTCATTGGTCAGGGCCCCACGCAGTACGGGTAGTTCATGTGTCCAACACGCCTCGCCCTTTGGGGCGTTGGATGCTGCTTCGGTTTCGCGTCCGGATGTTCTCCGATCCAGCGTCCGGGGACATCCGCCGTTATGTGAGCCGTCCGTGCAGTTCGGGGCACCGGGTATCGGATGTCAGCAACGCACACAGTGAGCTGACCGGTGTCTGCGTCGTAGCGGATCGCGGTGACGTGCCTGGCCAGCTCCGGGGTGCTGCCCGCTCACCGCTCACCGCTCAGCCTCGGCTGCGGACACCACTGCGCCAGCCGTCAGCAGCAGCTCGGCCACCACCCCGATGTGCATCCCAACGTCGCCGTGTGGCGGCGGTAGCGGTCGGTCGGCGGTGAGGTGGCCGGGTGCGGACCGGGGCGCCCGTCCTCTCCTCGGACGGGCGCCCCAACTCCTGCAAACTACCGCGCAATGCGCCCGGGTTCGGGCCCGGGCGCCGGGTCAGCGTACGTGGACGGTCCTGGTCTGCGTGGTGATGTCCGCGCGCGGGTGGCCGCCGCGCGGGCCGTCGACGCCGTAGAGCACCCCGCGGAACTGGAGCACGCCCCGATGACCGGCCTTGACCCTCACATCGACCTTGGCGTCGCTGGTGTCCACGGCCACGACGCGGCCGCACTTGACGGTGTGCCACGCACCATGCGTCCCGACCCGCTCCTGCGCGCAGAACTTCGCGTACCGCAGCGCGTCACTGCCCCCCTGCCCCTTGACGTGGACGCTCTGGCCGACCTTCACGGTGCCCGGCGAGACACTGACAGTGGCACTCCCCTTGGCGAACGCCGGCGTCACCGCCAACACGGCCGCAGCCACCCCCACGACACCCACCGCGGCGAACCTCGCCCCCCGCCGCCCGAACATCCCGCTCGCCGCGCGCCCGTCTCCACGATCCGTCATCGCTGCCCTCCCGTTGCTGCGTTCTCTCGTCTCACTCCCGGACGACAATCAGCTTCAACGGTCAGGTTGGCGTTGCACTAACGGACGGCTAATGCGGTGCAGCGGCGCACGGCAGCGCGCTTGCCGCCGCCCGGTCCGGTTCCGCCTCGGGCGTACCGTTGACCGTCGCCACCAGGGAGTGGTACCTGGTCAGCAGCTTCAGGCCGCTCGCCTTGGGCCGCCACTGCGCCGCCTTCGCTCGGCGATGTCCCGGGCCTGCGGCGAATCCGCGGACATGCCCGGCCTGTTGGGGTGCTCGTGCCTCCAGGAGAAGCTTCCGATGCCAACTCGATGCCGCCGAACGCACCCTGGAGCGGCTGGAGATCACCCGCGCGACCGTGCTGAAGCTGGCCGCCGAGGGCGGCACCCTTATCCCAGAGCCACTGCCGCCCGGGTACCGCTGCTTCCAGGCATACCGACAGGAAAAGGGCGAGGTGTGGAACCTGCGCATGCAGGTTCCACACCTTCTGCCGACCTTGGCGATCCAGCTCCCGTGTCTACACGCGACCCGATCAGTCATCGTGGATGTCAGGCTGGTATCAGGGGGCCACTCACGGCAGCCATCGCACTGGAGACACCCTGCGAATGTGGATGAGTACGTCAAAGGCATCGGCGAGGGAAGCGACCGCGATGTGCTCGGCGGCGTCGCGGGACGGATCGTAGACGCCGCTGATCACGCGGGCCTTCGCCGGTCCGTCCCATCGGCGGCGTACGGCGGCGCGGCGCAGATCCAGCCAGTGGGCGGGCAGATCCACCTCGCCGAGCTTCGCGTCGATCAAATCTCCGGCCGGCTCCGGGACCGTGACGACACGGAGGTCTCCATGATGGAAACCGATCGCCACGGAGACGTACTGCGTTCCGTAACGCTTGCGCAGAAGGCTGCCGATGCTGGGCTGCGGACCATGTTGGGGAGCCAGCCCGCTGGTCACCGCGGCCGCCGAAGTGTGGGCGATCCCGTCCCAGTAGACCACCCGCAGGCCGGTCCGGCTCTGATAGTCGCTGATGGCGTCCGCCCACACTGCGGCGTCGCCCGCATAGTTGCCTCGCCCGGCGACGCTGTTTTCATGGAAGTCCACGATCAGACGCATCCGCGCCAGGACGCCGTTGTCGCGGTCGGCATCGGGCAATGACCGGATCAGCGCGAGTGCGTCGCGGGCATGGTCGGCGAACGGGCGTCCCGGGTGCATTCCCCGGGCGCGCTGCACGTGCTCCTCGGTCTGGTGAGCGGTCCGGATCAGATCCAGGTGGGACGTCGCCTCCCCCAGCCGTTCCGGGGCCGACGCACGGACGTGATCCAGGACGGCGTCGTAGTCCTCGGGCTGCGCCTGCACGGGTTTCACGCCGAAGATCCGTACGGGGTCGTTCGGGTGCTCCTGGTTGAACGCCCGGATCCACTCCAATGCCGCGACCATCTCGGCGGTGCGCCAGGGACGCCAGGCGCCGTCGAGCGCGGATTCGGCCGAAGCCTCACCGGCGCGCACGTACCTGTCGAGGCCGGCGGCGACGCCGGCACTGTCCTGCACGGCCAGCGCCCGGAACCCGTGGTGCTGGACCAGCCTGCGGAAGAGGCGGTCCCGCAGGCCGAAGGTCTCCCGGGAGAATCGCGTGGACTCTCCGATGCCGACGATCGTCGTCGCGACGGCGAGCTTCTCGGCCAGCTCATCGAGCGTGGCGTCGGACAGCAGGCCGAGGTCGGGGTTCTGCGGATCGGACAACCCCATATCTGAAGGGGAGGTGCCGCGAGGAGCGGCGGTGTCGTTTTTCATGCCCCCAGGCTCCTACCTAAAGTTCGGTTGAGGTCAAGGAGGTCAGCCCTACTAATGTCCAACTGACGTCCAACTGACCTCCACGCAGGCTGACTCAACTGCTGAGGAGCCAACTGGAGAGCTCGTCATGACCAAGCACCGACTCGGCACAAGGGGGAAGACGGCCCACATAACGCCCTCTCAGAACTGCTCATTTCTGGGAGCACGAAGCGCGTTGTCCTTAGCTCAGAGTCGTCACGAGACCGGACCGTCGTCGATCTGACGCTCATTCGCCTCAGACTTCAGCATCGCTCCTACCGTGCCCGGTATCGGGAGAGAGCGTCCTGCAGCGCGGTCCGTTGCTCATGCGTCATCGGCCCCAAAGCACAGACCGGGGTCGCCTTCGGGGCGAACGAGAAGCGGGGTGGCTGCGGGGAGGGCCATCCCGCCGGCGGCAGCGGGGGCAGGGCCGGCGAGAACTCCAGGAAGAGCACTGTGAACTGGTACGGTGCCGAATTCTGGAACGCTGTGATGGTTACGTTCTTGATCCGGTCCCAGGTGAACTCACGGCGTCCGGAAGCGCCGTTGGTCACGATGCAGTTCGGGCCGACATGCAAAGTCCAGCCCGGTATCACCTCGGGTACGTGCGCGACCTTCTTCTTTCTGCCAGCCGACACAGCGGAGACGAGGGCACCCATGGTGAGCAGGGTCCCGAACAGGATCCCGCACATGCCCAGGGTCACGGTCCGGGAGATCTCGTCATGGCTCCCGTTGGGGCCCTGGAACACCGCTATCGCAGCGGCGATTGACAGGACCGCCACCACCGCCATGGCCACCGCCCCTCCCACATCACTCCGCGAGGGGGATGTTGGGAGCTTCTCGGTGTAGCTGTCCAGGGGCTCTTTGCCCGTCCAGGCTGCCTCGAATGGGCCGCCGGTTGCGGGCGGTTGAGGCATCGTGGTGGGCTGTTGCGGCTGGGGAGTAGTCGCGGCGGTCAGATGCCGGGTGCGTGATGGTGGCGGTTGTCCCGGCGTAGTCGGCCGGCCCGATGCCTCGTGGTGCCGAAGCCGCGTGTGACTCAGAGCGGCCAGGACACGGGTCGCGGCGACGTCGTGCGCGGCCCGCATGGCGGTAGCGAGCCGGGCGAGGAGCACAGCGCGGGACTCCACTTGCGGGGGGATGCGGCTCGGTCCGACGGTTGCGGGGACATCGGTGTGGTCGAGTCGTCGTAGCGCCTGGGCGAGGACGGCCGCGTTCGGGAACCGCTTGTCGGGGTCTTTGTGCAGCAGGGTGAGCACGAGGTCGTCCCAGGCGGGTGGAATGCCTGTAGAGACCGAGCTGGGGGCGGGCGGGTCCTGGGTGAGGTGCGCCGACAGATAGCCCACGGCGCCTGGAAGGGCAGTTGGCCTGTAATCAGCCCAAAGAGGAGGCAACCGAGCGCGTACAGATCGCTGCGAGGCTCCGGGAAGCCGCGCGCTTGTTCGGGGGCCATGTATGGGGGCGTGCCCACGATGAAGCCGGTCTGAGTCAAGCGGTCCGTGGTTGCGTAGGGGTCGGCTGCCCGCGCGACGCCGAAATCGAGGACTTTCACGGCGTTGGAAGGCGTGATGAGGATGTTGGACGGCTTGATGTCTCGGTGCATGATTCCGGCGTGGTGCGCGTCGGCCAGTGCGTCGCAGATCTGCGCGCCCCAGTGAGCCGCGTCCGGCAAGGTGACGGCGCCTCGGCGTAGCACTGCGTCGAGGCCCTCGCCCCGGACCAGCTCCATCACCAGGAACGGGGCCAGCTTGTCCCCGGTGTCGGTCTCACCGAGGTCGTGGATGGTCACGATGTTGTGGTGTTGCAATCGGGCGGTGATCCGTGCCTCGCGCAGGAACCTGGCGCGTGCCTCGGTGCCATGGCTTCCGCCGCCGGCGAGCAGCGAGCAGCGAGATCACCTTGACCACGACGCGTCGGCCCAGCGACTCGTCCTGCGCCTCCCAGACTTGCCCCATGCCGCCCTCGCCGATTTGCCGCACCAACCGGTAACGGCCTCCCAGAAGTTGGTCTCGCACTGCCGCCTCCCCCGTTTCGATCGATTCCGCCTCCCCCTGGGCGAACCGGCGCCCCGGGATCATGCCGCGACCGCGGCACACCCGGTACGCAGAAACCTGTCGAACGGCAGAGACTTCGCCAAGAAGGCCACCTGCGGTTCCTCGTCCAAAGCGCGGTTCCGGATGCCCAGATGACACCCGCGGGCGACATGGTGTACCTGGTCCCCGTCCATGACCCTCATGATGCCGCCCAGCCCCTCCCGCTTCAGGCGGCCGTGCCGAAACCGGCCACAGCCAGGTCCTGGTCGCACAGCGGGGTGAAGTCGACGTCGAGCTTCCTCACCCGCCGCGCGGCCGCATCGAACAGTAGCCCGCCGTCGGAGGCGTTTCGCTCCAGCACGCGTATCGCCTTGACCACCGGCGGGATCGCCACCCAGGACACCTCGCGCAGGTGGTCGGCGGAGTGGTGGTTACCGTCCTCGTCGGCGGCGTTCTTGAACACCCGCCCGTAGATCAGGTGGCGGCCGCCGTCAGTTTCGGGGCAGCACCCACCCGGTCTCCAATCCCAGCACTACTGGCGGAGGGGTTGTATCCCGGCCGTGCACTATTCCTGGCTACTCACCCGGCTGGCGTGGCTCCAAGGCAAGCGCCTTGAGCGTTCCTCTGGTCGTAACGATCATGTCTCCAGCGCCAAGATCTCGGAGGGCACTGATCCTGTGTGCGTGGGGTGCTCTCTCCATGATCTGTCCGTCCGGTCGCAGGCGGAAGAGTGCGCCTTCGCTAGCCACGGCGAACCCGTCATCCACGCGAATCACACCGCTCACCAGCGGCTGTCCGACATCCACCCGCCACAGTGTCGATCCGGTGTTGGGATCTGCGGCGAGGTAGCCCGCGCGCGACTCCCGCAACCACACAACGCCGCCGACGAACTCTGCATCCTCAGCAACCAAGTCAACGTCATGGCGGATGAGCTCACCGACAGCGACTGATGGCTGAAGGCGCATCAAGGACCGTGGGCCCAGGCGCGCGAGACAGTGATCAGGGCCGAGGGCAGTGAACACCGGGCGAAGCTCACCGTCAGCCAATGGCTCGCAGACGCGGCGATCGGCGCCAGATTGCCGCAAGCGTCACAAACACCGACGTCGAGTTGGCGGACTGCGGCTGCCGCCAGCGGAACGCACGATCCGGCTATCCACAGGATGCTCTCCCGTGGCGAGTACCTACCTCGTCTACGGCCAGACCTGGCGGCGGCGCTCGGTCACCGTCCAGGGGCCGGCTGGCTTCGGCGGACGTCGACGCAGTCGTCGCCCTGGTCGAGCAGGGCTCATACGGTGCGGGTCCGGTGAAGCCGAAGCCTCCGGTGGCGAGGATCGTTGCTTGTCCGCTCTGGACCGGGGCGTTCCCGCGCTCATGCCGAGCGGTATTCCCTGGCCGAGCCGCTACGGGAGAGTCTTGTTGGCACCTGCGGCGAGTTGTCATGCTTGTTGGCGCTGACCGCGAGCCGCGCCCCAGGGCCTGACACGAGATAGTTGGCGGATGGTGGCCCGCCCACGAGTCACCGCCGTTCTGGGGTCTCCTTATGCGAAGCCAACGACCTCATCCCGGCGCCAGCGGCTACTCCCTCATCCCAGCGGACTCCGGCTTCGAAGCCCTCGACCTGACCAGCGGCTGAACCGGGAGTGCGGCGGCCGAGCTCAAGACGTCGGACCACCGCACTCCGCGATTGCACACGGCCCGTGGCGTCCTCTCAGCTGACGGGTGTGTGCCTCGCAGCCGGCGCCGAGTGTCCCTCAGATCATCCTGCCCGGCTGGCGGGCCGCCGCACGAGTACTTCTGGCGTCGGGCTTGCGACTCCCCCGGAACCTGGCCACCCTCACCCGCTGGCCACATCCGTACGCCGCAGCGCGATCAGATCGCGGTCGTCATCGTCGAGGAAGGAGAACCGCTCCAGCTCCGGGCGCGTGGGCACCTCGGTGAACGTCCCATGTGCCTTGGCCTGCTCATCAGCCAGAACTCCACCGGCCAACTGGGACTTCGAGGAGGGCGAGTGGGGGAGCTGGGGTCGCGACGGGCCAGCGCGGATCAGCGCTCGGCTTCCGCCTGCTTGACGATGCGGCGGAGCTCGCCGATGTGTCCGGCGAGGGCCTTCCGGCCGGTCGGGGTGAGCGCGAGCCAGGCGCGCCGGCGGACCTTCGTGACCGAGGCGTACTGCGCCTCCTGGAGGACCTTGACGTGCTTGCTCAGCACCGAGTCGCTGACCCCCAGCGCCTCGCGGACGACGGAGAACTCCATGGCGTCGACGGCGGCGAGCATGCTGCAGATCTGCAACCGGTTCGGTGCGTGGATCACCTCGTCGAAGGCCGCGCCGGTCATCGCCCGGCCCGGATGTCGCGTCCGGCAACCACGTCGACGCGGAACCCCACGGCCGCGGTGAGCACGCCGATCACGCCGCCGGTCACGGCGATGGCCCACGGCACGCCGGCACCCCACTCCAGGTACATGCCGGCGGCGGCCAGCAGGACGAAGGCCAGGACGTACCCGCCGAAGATCCTCATGGCGCCGAGCGTGGCGGTGAACCGCTGAAAGGAGACGCCGGTCGCACGCCGGACCGCGTAGTCGAGGCCAAGCACCACGACGACGAACGCAGGGACCGCCCAGGATGCCTCCCGCAGGCTCATGGAGCTGAAGACGAGCGCCACCGCGGCACCCAGGCCCACGTGGTACCACCACGGGGCCGCGATGTGGGTGGCCGCACGGGCCCGGAAGGCGGCGACGGAGTCCAGGGCGGAGCGGGCCGAATCTGGCGTCAGCCGACCGGAGTTGTCCGATGTTCTTTCCATGATGGCAAGCATTGCAGGATACTTGCCATCATGGCAAGTATCCTGGTCGCAAGCCTCGCTGCCACTTACCGTCGGCTACCCATGGCCAGCGGCGCATGGGATGGAGGCAGAGGGCTGCGGCAGGGGCATTGCGCCGTCCTCAGGCGCCCCGTCCAATCTACGGTCGGCGAGCTGGGCACTGACACATAGGAAATGACACGGCGCGTGAGATAGGACGCACCGGCCACGCCGTGAGACAACCAGAGAAACCCCAGGCCACGGCATCAGCAAATCTACAACGACGTTTCCCCGGCTGGTGCATTGTGGTCGCTTCAGCGGGCGGCCGACGCCTGAGTGAGCTCGGTGTCCGCCGCGCTGGAGGAGAACGTCGTTCTCGAGCATGTCGGTCGTGGGGTGCAGCGGGCCGAGGATGTGACGCGCGGCGAGCTCGGGCGGCCGGTCTGTCGATGGCATGGCTCCGGCCGGCTCGGTCCGGGCGGACGCCACGGCCCACGGGTAGCCGCAGAGCAGCTGCCCCGGGCGGGTCGCGGCGGTTGCCAGGCGCCTGAAATCGGCTACCCGGGACGGGAGGGCCGCCCTCCGGCTCCGCGGCGGTACGGTGTCTGTCCGCCGCGGGAGTGACGACCGGGACCGAGGGGGGTGAACTGTCTGTGGACGCGGCGCAGTTGGGTGTACCTCACGATGGGGGTGAGGTCCGGTCACGGCAGGGGGATGGATGAGCGACGGACAGACCGGGAACATCGAGAACCAGGTGAACGGAGGGCAGCAGGGAGCCGTCGTACAAGCGGGGACGATCAGCGGCGGGGTCCACCTCCATCTGCCGGGTGACGGCCTCGCGGACGCCGAGAGCCCGCTCATCGTCACCGTGGACCGCTCGGGCAGGTACGACCCCTACGACGAGCAGACGGTCCTGGTGGATACGAACCCGCCCGAGGTGATGGTCCGTGAGGGCTCCTTCCGGGTCACCGTGGAGGGCAGCCTGACCGGGCGGGCGGTGATTCTGCGAGGGATGCGCCCGGTGGTCCTGTCCCGTCATCCCGCCCGCCGGGCATGTCATGGCCTCATTACAGTCCCCACCTTCCGCAGGGTGGCGCCGCGGCATTTCAGCACCGACCTCAACGAGGCCACGCCCCAGTTGCGGGCCGAGGATGCGGATTTCCCCTTCTCGGTGAGCGCCACCGATGTCGAGGAGTTCATCCTCACGCCCGCTGCCGGCGGCGACGAGATCCTGTGGCACCTCGAGATCGACTGGCTGTGCGCCGGACGCCACGGCACCACGATCGTTGACGACCACGGGCAGCCCTTCGCGCTCTACCCACGCTCCGGCCCCCGCCTCGGCTGCAACTACGACCACGCTCGAGACTGCCCAGCCCCGCGGCTTGCCCTGGAGTCCACTCGGGGCACCGTGCTCGTCGACTGTTCCAAGGGATCGCCCCACGGGCAGATCAAGCCCGACAACGGCGGCGCGATCCTGAACTTCACCTGCCCCAACGAACGCAGGGCGGAGGAATATCACCGGGGCCAGGCCGTCAACTACACAGTGGAGTTGATCCACGGTGACCCTCAGCACCCTTGGGGAGTGTTTCTGGTGGCCACCAACGTCCAACCCGCCTGAAGCCCCCAAGAAGGTGTGAGATCCGCACCAAGTCCCCTCCCACGTCGAGCGATACATGCCTGACGCTCGCAATGCCGATCGTTGATCAGTTTGCCACTGCCGACCCGGCAGCGACCGACACCCAATTCTGTAGGCCAGCGGCGGTCGCGATGACGGTCGCCCCAGCATCACCGTGCCGTCGAGTGGAGCGGGGCCGGCTCTTCGGTCCCCGCCTCAAGCCGGTCCGCCTCCGCCAGCTGCAGTCTGGTCAAGGTCGGTTGATGGAGTGTGCTCGCCGGCCGGCGCTTTCTCCTGGTCACACCGACCTGACGTCGATTCGGTTGGTCCGACTCAGTGCCGTACAGTTCATCGTGCCGTCGCGGGGTGGAGCAGCTCGGTAGCTCGCTGGGCTCATAACCCAGAGGTCGCAGGTTCAAATCCTGTCCCCGCTACTCAGATGTGAAGGCCCGGTGGATTCACCGGGCCTTCACTGCGTGTGGGCCCAAGCGGATCTGGGCGCGCATGCGGGCGAAGCGGGCCAGAGTGTCACTGATGCTGTATACCTCGGCGTGCCCTATGTGGAGATCGCCGGAGGGATACGGGAACATACTGACGACGGCGGTGCGATTCTCGTCCTTCGAGCTTGCCGGTGTGAGCTCCTCCGCCTGGAAGAGTCGCTCTTCCCGCCACAGCTGAAGCCACGTGCCGATACCGGCTTGGGAGGTGTAGATCCCCCGGGCGGTGGTTCCTTGCTCGTCAGCCATCTATTCCAGTCCTTGTTGCTGAAAGCGATGATTGGGTCCGGCCTTGATGTGGCGGTTTCGGTCGGCACCCGGACCTGCTCTGGCCCCTTGTCTCACTCACGAGCGCGCCCGATGCTCGCCGCCACCGCCACCGAGCTGCAGGAGAGGGAGTTCACGGCCAGGCCGGGTTCGCCGACTCAGAGGTCGTTATGAGGCTCGATGCCCGTTACGGGATTGGCGTTGGGCAAGGCTTGCTGCTCGTGGGGTTCGGCGCGGGGTTACGGGCGGGGCTGGGTGAACAGGCCGGGTTCGATTCCGGTGAGGATCCCGCGGCTGACCAGGCGCTTGAGCTTGGAGCGGATGCCTTCGGTGTGCTTGGGCAGGAGAGGCAGGTCGAGGGCCAGGCATAGGTCGCGGGCTCGCAGTGGCCTGTCCTCGTCGGCGAGGACGGTCATGATCTGCTGATAGGCGGGGTGCTCCGGCAGCTCGGGGACCGGTGAACTGCCCCTGGCCTGCCCGGTATCGGGGTCGTCGGCGAGGGCGAGGACCGTCTTGCGGGTGATCCGCAGGTGTTCGAGGTGCTCGTCGAGTTCACCGAGCCGCGCGGTGAGCTCTTCGATCTGCGCCCGCACCAGCTCGGCCTGGTCGGTCACGGCCTGCTCGCGGGCGTCGATCCGTTCCAGGAGCGGCTTCGCCGTGTCGCTGCTACTGGTCATGCGTCCCGCCAGGTGAGGGCGGTGGTGCCGGTCAGCCGACGCGTCATCACGTCGGTCATCGCCCAGTACACGCGGGACTCCGAACTCCTGGGGCGGTGGTCGTATTCGCGGACCAGGCGCCGGTACATCATCAAGATCCCGTAGGCGCGCTCCACTACCCACCGCTTGGCCTGCGGGATGAAACCCTTGTGGGCCGGGTTGCGCTCGACGACCTCGACGTCGATGCCCAAGCGGGCTTCGTGCTCGACGACCGCGGCCTTGAAGCCCTGGTCCACCAGCGCCTTCTTGACCGTGTCGGTCTGCTCGACGACCTTGTTCAGCAGGGTGATCCCGATCGCGTTCTCGTGGGCCGAACCGGCAGTGACCGCCGCCGCGATCACCAGTCCCAGCACGTCAACAGCCAGCCCCAGCTTGCGGCCCGGCACCTTCTTCGCCGCATCCTTCCCCGTCGTGGCGGCCGGCACCCCAGCGGCCGCGTGCTTGCTCTGCGTGTCCAGCACGACGAGGCTGGGGTCGGCTAATCGGCGCCGCTGTTCGCGCGTGTACCAGCGCAGCAGGTCGTGGACCTGCTGGTCGGTGCCGCCGTCGCGCCAGGCGGCGAAGTAGTAGTAGGCCGCCCCCTTCGGGGGCAGGTCGTGGGGCAGGAAGTCCCATTGGCAGCCGGTGCGGTTCTGGTACAGGATCACATTCACGATCTCCCGCATCTCGTAGGCGCCCTGGTGGCCGGTGGCCGAGGGGTGCGCGGCCTTCCACGCGGTGATCACCGGCTCGATCAATGCCCAGCGTTCGTCGGACAAGTCGCTCGGGTACGGCTTGCGTTCACTCACCCCGCCACCCCAGCACGCCCAAGCCCGCCGACCGGCATGAACACCTCAAAGTCGCTCGTCCGAGCGATACCAAGGCGAGCGCCGGGCCTCATGACACCCACTCATGCTTTTGGGTGTTAATGACTGTGCAGGGACGCTCCGTCCGCATGCCGGAGCACAGCTGCTTGTCGAGGCTTCCCGTATGCCGCTGAACTGCAGGATTCGCCAGGACTGAAGGGGCGCGCCGGGCCTTCGGGGCCGACGTGGGCCACCCGAATCCCCGCACCCCGTACGAATGCTGAGCGCTACATAGCATTTACGGAAAGCAATAACCTCCGGTGCCGGTTCACGTTGCGTAGTGGGTTCCGAGCGGTCGGCCGGCCCGTTCATGAGATTCCTTCACCCCGCATGCGCACTGACGGAGAGGATGAGGATGACGACCACAGCACCCCCGCAGCTTCCGGAGCAGCCCGCGCAGACGGCCGGGCAGAAGCAGCTCAGTCTGGGTATCGCAGCCGCCCGGAATCTGGCGACCACCACGAAGTCCGTGCCCCAGATGCAGGCGATCACCTCCCGGTGGCTGCTGCGGACACTGCCCTGGGTGGAAGTAAAGGGTGGCGCGTACCGGGTCAACCGCCGTGTGGCGTATGAAATCGGTGACGGCCGGGTGACCTTCATGCAGGAGGGAGCCACGGTCAGGGTGGTCCCGGCAGAGCTGAGTGAACTGCCGTTGGTGCGCGGATTCGACGATGCCCAGGTGCTGCAGGCGCTGGCCGACCGGTTCGAACAGCGGGAGTACGAGCCGGGCCAGGTGATCGTCGAGGAGGGGCGGGCGGCCGACCACGTCTACCTGATCGCGCACGGCAAGGTAGAGAAGGTCGCCAACGGAAAGTACGGCGAAGAGGCACGACTGGGCGTGGTGGCCAACGGCGGATTCTTCGGCGGGCAGGCAGTGTCCGAGGAACCGGGCGAGTGGGGGTTCACAGCGCGCACGGTGACTGCGTGCACAGTGCTGGCACTGCCCCGGGCCGCGTACCAGGAAGTGGCAGGGCAGAACGGGCATCTGAGCTCCCATGTCCGGCAGCGCCAGGCCGAGATGGCACTGCCGCAGAACAAGCGCGGGGAGGCCGAGATCGCGCTCGTCTCCGGACACTCAGGTGAGCCGTTGCTGCCGAGCACCTTTGTGGATTACGAGCTCGCACCGCGCGAGTACGAGCTGAGCGTGGCGCAGACGATCCTGCGGGTGCACACCCGGGTCGCCGACCTCTACAACGACCCGATGGACCAGATCGACCAGCAGCTTCGGCTGACCATCGAGGCACTGCGTGAGCGCCAGGAGTTCGAGCTGGTCAACAACCGTGAGTTCGGGCTGCTGCACAACGCCGACTACAGCCAGCGCATCTCCACCCACTCCGGCCCTCCCACCCCGGACGACATGGACGAGCTGCTCAGCATGCGGCGTCAGACCAAGGCGTTCTTCGCACACCCCCGCGCCATCGCCGCCCTCGGTCGCGAGTGCAGCAAGCGGGGAATCGGCCTCGACCATGTCGAGGCCGAAGAAGGTCACCGTATCCCCGCCTGGAGGGGAGTGCCGCTCTTCCCCTGCAGCAAGCTCCAGATCTCGGACGAGGGAACCTGCTCGATCCTCGCGATGCGACTGGGAGAGGACCACGAGGGCGTGGTCGGCCTGCGTCAGACCGGCATCCCCGACGAGTACGAGCCCGGCCTGAACGTACGGTTCATGGGAATCAACGACCAGGCCGTCATCTCCTACCTGGTCAGCACCTACTACTCAGCTGCCGTTCTCGTCCCCGACGCACTGGGTGTCCTGGAGAACGTCGAGATCTACCGCACGTCGTCCTGACACCGGACGGCATCTCGCGCCGCTGTTCACGGCACTTGAGCAACACTTTGAGAACGGAGACGAGAACCGGTGTCACTGCTGTCCCGAATGACCGCGCGTGCAGCCGACCACGACATGGCGCGGCTCGTAGCCACGCTGCTCTCCCACCACCAGAGCGTCCGCACCGCTGCCCCGCGCGCGCTGCCCGACACCGGACGGCGCTCAACACCGCACCCGGCGCTGACGGGACCGACCGGGCTGGGCACCTCCGCCGCTCGCATCGCGGCCGGCAGACCAGCCCAAGACACCTCCAATACAGAGTCGACCTGTGCGTCCGATGCCGACGTCCCGGAGCTGTACTGTCCCCCACCGGTCCGCGACGACCCGGCACTCGGCGAACACGTCAACGACCGCCTTGTGGAGTGGGCCGAGGAAATCGGGCTCTACGCCGGGCAAATCGACCACATCCGCGCGGTGAACGTCGGACGCATGATGATGCTGGCCCACCCCGACAGCGACGACCCGGACCGGCTACTGATCGCGGCGAAATGCGCCTTGGCGGAGTGGGCAACGGACGACTACTACTGCGACGACGGGGCCGTGCCGGAACCCCTAGGTGCGCGCCTCGGGATCGCCTACACAGCCTTCGACCCCGCCCATCCCCCAGTCCGCTATCTGCCCGAACAGGAGAAGGTCCTTTGCGACGACCCCGTCCGGGTCGCCCTCCGCTCCGCCTTCGAGCACCTGGCCCGGGTCGCGGACGGGCCCCAGGTGGCGCGGCTGCGCCAAGAGGTCGCCGCCCTGTTCGTGGCCTATGCCCACGAGGGCACCTGGCGCGTCCAGGAGCGTATGCCGACCGTCTGGGAGTACCTGGCGCACCGGCAGTTCAACAGTTTCCTCCCCTGCCTGGCACTGATCGACGTCGTGGGGGGTTACCGGCTCTCCGCAGCCGAGTACGACGATCCGCGAGTGCGACGTGTCGTGACGATGGCGGGCAACGCCAGCACGCTCGTCAACGACCTGTACTCGATGGGCAAGGAAGACCACGACCAAGGCGTGGAGTTCAACCTGCCCGTCGTGATCGCCGCGCACGAGCAGTGTTCCCGACCTGAGGCAGTCAAACAGAGTGTGGAGATCCACGACGAGCTGGTGCGCACCTTCGAGGCGGAAGCTGCGGCCCTGTCCCTCACCGGCTCTCCCGAGCTGCGCCGCTTCCTCGCGGGGGTGTGGTCTTGGCTCGGCGGCAACCGCGAGTGGCACAGCGGCAGTGCCCGCTACAACGGCACCTGACCTCACCACCGTAGCCGACGCCGACTCGGCGACATGCGCGCCGCGCTTTGTGGCTCCTCCTGCAGCCGGAACCGCACGCCGACCAGGTCTCCCGCCTGGCCGAGGCTGCCCCGCAGTACAGGCCAATTAAGCTGCCGAGCGACGAGCCGAGGTCGCCATGGCGGCCGTTCACGAGGCCGTGACCGACCAGGCCGAGCTGGTGCGGGCGCAGATCGAAGAGCTCACCGCGCGGCTCGGTGAACTCGACGAGCACCTCGAACACCTGCGGATCACCCGCAAGACGGTCCTCGCCCTCGCCGACGACCCCGATAGACGAGGACAGGCCACTGCGAGCCCGCGACCTATGCCTGGCCCTCGACCTGCCTCTCCTGCCCAAGCACACCGAAGGCATCCGCTCCAAGCTCAAGCGCCTGGTCAGCCGCGGGATCCTCACCGAAATCGAACCCGGCCTGTTCACCCAGCCCCGCCCGTAACCCCGCGCCGACCCCCACGAGCAGCAAGCCTTGCCCAACGCCAATCCCGTAACGGGCATCGAGCCTCATAACGACCTCTGAGGCATGTAGCGGGGCGTTGGGCCTTGCCCCTATACCTCGCGGGCGCGACAATCTGCGCCAACTTGCCGCAGGCGTCACAAACAGCGACGTCGAGTTGGTGGACCGTGGCTGCCGCCGAAGGAACGCATGATCTGGGTACCCGCAGACTGCTCTCCCGTGGCGAGTACCTATCTCATCGGCTGCCGGGCCAGACGGCGGCACTCGGCCGCCCTCCAGGGGCTGGCGCAGGGCGGGCCCCACTCGCTGGGGCCCCTGGGGTTCAGGACCTCCCGGCGGGGCCTGCAGGGCCAGCCGTCACCCATTCGGCCTACCTAGATCCTCTTCAGGTACGCACGCTGGGGGAGTTGAGATCTACCGTCAGTTCACCAACGCCGAGAGCTGATCGACATGCCGCCGCACCGAGTCGGCGAGATCGGCATAGAACGGCACCCGGGACGCTGCCTGGAGAATCTCGGTGCAGGCGGCAAGTTCACCGACCAACCCCGCGGGGGTGCCCAGGACGTGCGCGAACTCCTTGGCCACGTGCTCGGCCAGCTCCGGTACGTGCAGGGAGTGCAGGTACAGGTTCGCGGCGTCGTAGCCGACGGGGGCGCTGCCCCAGCCCTCCCAGTCCAGGAGGGTCAGCGTCGGCCCGGTGAGGTTGGCCCAGTGCAGGTCACCGTGGACCGTGGTCCAGGTGATCTCGCTGGGGGTGATGCCGGTGAATTCCGGGACGCGGCGGCGGATGTACTGCTCACGCACCGCTACCCGGCCGGTGTCGACAGGCGCGAGACAATCGAGGGCCTTGTGGAGGTCGTGCCACCAGGCATCCGGCAACTCCACGCTCTTACTTATGACCGGGCTTGGGCAGACGGGTGGGGCGGTGATGAGTTCGTAGAGCTCGGCCCGGTAGTCCCAGCCGTCGGCGGACCAGTCGGCCAGGTCGATCAGTCGCGGTCGGGGTACAGCGGGCGGCACGGCCGCCTCTGCTTCCTTGGGGCCTTCCCACAGTTTCCCGCCGGCCTTGCCTTCGCCTTCGCTGACCAGCCGCAGCCAAGCGGGGCCATCCGGGGCCGTCACGGCCCCGGACAGTGTCCGTCCGGCATACCCCCACACCTCACCGCCCGCGGCGCCGACCAGGCCCAAAAGGGTGTGGGCGTGGCCGCGGGCGGTGAGCATGCGGTCCCTGACATCGGGCTCAGGGGCAGTGAACATCGGGTTGCTACCTTCTGCTGCTGACGGCGGCGATGTCAGCCGCGACCAATTCGGTGATCACAGCGGCGACTTGGTCGACGGTGAGCGACGAGGCTATCGCCAACTCACCCAGCGGTATGGTCCGTCCCTCAACCAGGTACTTGACCACCGTCAGAACCGGGGCAGCGAACGTCCACTGCTGGCCACCCCCGCTCAACACCGGTAGTCCCTGGTCGTCGACCTCGTACCACGCACCCGATGCGGTCAGACGCACGTGCAGGGTTTCATCAGCGGGGATCCCATCGACGAACGGCAGGGACGGCATCGGCCGCCCTACGTCCATCGTTCCTCGCGCGGAGAGGAACTCCTCGATCACCCCCTCATGCAAGCCGGCGGTGAACTCCTTGAGCAGAACCCCTAGATGGGCTACCTGCTCTTCGCGGGAGGCGAGGTGGGGGAGGTTGGCGCGGACGGTTGTCGAGGCGCGCAGCTGGCCTGTCAGCCAGGTCAGCAGGTCGGCGCCGGTGGTAGGTGTCAGGCCGCAGGTCAGGTGCAGGGAGCGGCCTTCGGTGGCGGCAACCGCGTGCCACCACCCGCGCGGCAGATACAGCATGTCGCCAGCGCGCAGGACCACCTCGGCGACCGGGGCGCCATCGGGTGGCTCGGGTGCTTCGACGTCGACCCGGAGCGGGTCGATGCGGGTGGGCTCGTGAATCTTCCACCGCTTGGCGCCTTCGAGTTGGAAGACCACCACATCGTGGTCGTCGAAGTGGAGGCCGAACCCCTCCTTCGAGGTCCACGAGGCGTAGAGGTTGACCTGCACATCGGTCCGGAACTGCCGTTCGAGGGCTTCAGCGAGCTGCTCGACGCCTTGATGGAGGCCGTCGACGCCGTCCAGGACAAGGGAGGCACCCCCGTGCAATTGGCGGTGGAGGTTGCCGGGCTCGATGCGGTGCCAGACGGTGTGCCGCTTGGTGACCACCGGGTGGGTGTAGGCGTGTTGGGGAACCTGGGTGCCGTTGTGGAACAACCGCAGCCGCGGGGGCTGAAGGCGGTGCCGTGCGGTGATCTCGTTGAGGTCGTCCCAGGTGAACAGATCGGTGAAGTGGCCGACTTGGTGCCAGAGGCGGTAGGTGCGGCCGAACGCCTCGGCGGGGAAGTCCCCGCCGAGGCACTCGACCGCCGCGGTAATGGCGGTCATTTCTTGGGGCTCCGATCAGTCGTTGCCGTCGCCCTTGCCGGTGCCGCCGCCGTCGCTCAGGCGGTCCTGGCTGCGGGCGACCTTCACCGCGCGCTTCGCCACAATCAGGTTGTCCATCTCTGAACTCCTTCTCTCTCTTCTGGTTCTCCCACCGAGGTTTCGGCGGGAAGCTGCGGGGCGCCTACGACGCCGGGCCGGTGTCGGGGCTGCGGCCGAGGCGGCGAGGGCTTGGTTGCCGTCGTGCTGGACGGTCATCACCGCCAGAAGGGTCAGGCCGGCGGTGGTACCCAGCAGCCACAGCCGCTCCAGCCACACGTCCAGCCGCGGGTCTCCGCCGCGGTGACGGCCCTTCACTGGCCCCCGCCCGCCATGTCGCGGTACAGCTGCCGCTGGAAAAACAGCAGGCACCGGGCGAGGGCCTGGAGGCGGTGCGTTGCCGAGACCAGGCCGTCTCCGGGGCCGGCCCGGAGCTGGAACTCAGCCCCGGAGATCGCCTGGCGCCAGACGCCGTCTTGCGGACGGTATTCGTTGACGTGCTCTTTAGCCTGCTCGACGAACGGGGTGAGGTGCCCCTTGAGGGTGTCGATCAGCCGGAGGACTTCGTCATATGGCGGGAGCGTGGTCCGAGAACGCAGAGCGGCGGCGATGTCGGCCTGGAACTGATCACTGCTGGCGCCCACGGTGGACGCGGGCGGTGCGGTGGGGGTGGTTGCCATGGTGCGACTCCTCGAAGACGGGGGTGGTCAACCGCCGCCGCCTGGGGCGAGGAGAGGCCGGCCGTGCGCGGCCCCTGGCGGCTTGAGAAGAGTCAACCGCCGCCAGGAGGGGCAGATCCGCAAGCGACTTGCGAGGTAGCAAATCGCTTGCGGGTCAATCCAGTTGCTCGCCTTCGAAGCCGCACGGAGCTACTGAGATCGGCTCTTTGGGGTGCACCAGGCGTGGAAGCAGGGCGGAGTGGTGGTGCTTGCCTCGTGCAGGCCGATACCGGCAGCACTTGGCTGACGGCGCCTCTGGCCAGACATTGGATTTGACAGTGATTGTCCTCGTCTTGCCCGGACAAGAAGCATCGGCTTTACAGGAGCCCCGTCCATGGATACAGCTGCGTTGTACCGAATTTTCTCCGTAACAGATCAGGGCGCCGTCGATGGCTTGACTGCCTGGGCGGCGCAAGGAGACAGTGCATTACTGTCTTGGATTGGCGATAACCCGCCGCCCGATGGGCCTTTTTCCATTCATGGAAACTTCCTCTGGAAGCTCAACCCCCTGGGAACCAAGTACACCATCGAGCTGGCAACCAGCGGCTTCCTTGAAGTGCCGGGGGACAGTACAGTGGAAAATACGCCTCTGCAGGTCAATCCGAACGGCGCCCAAGGCAAATACGGACAGTGGAGCTTTCAACTCACAACAAACTTTCCGAACGTATTGAAATCTACACCAACGGAAAAGCTGACGGCTTTGTCGTGACAGCTGACGGGGATGCAACCCAGGGGGCTGGGCAAGCTCCCCTTGCGAGCGCGCTTGACCGGCACCTTGATGCGCTGCAGTACTGGAGCCTGGAACGGGTCACCGAAGGACCCTTCAGGGTCACTTATGCCCCGGACGGTCGCATCCTGGATGGGCGGGATGAATTTCTGCAATTGTCCAATGATAGCGGAAAGGCATCCCAGCGATGGTGGCTGGTACCCCTGCCTCAGGATGGCCCCCAGGATAGGCCAAGGATGATCGTCAACACTGAAGCACCGCGCCGGGCTATCAAGGTTACCGGCCCGGCAGTCGGCCCCCAATTCGGAGTGGGGCTAGGCAGTGTCTGATGGCTCTTTGACGAGATCACGGAGCCAGATCACGATGGCTGCGGTGGTCAGGGTGCCGTGGAAGATGTAGTCGCGTTTGT